>NZ_JACBXB010000299.1 GCF_013870575.1 Pseudonocardia pini | reverse complement strand
CCTCCGCGACCAGCCGCTGCATCGCCTCGCGCAGCGGACCGCGGCTCACCCCGAGCCGGGCGGCCAGGTCGACCTCACCCAGCTGGGCGCCGGGCGGGAAGGTCCCGCGCATGATCGCGCCGCGGATCCGGTCCGCGACGATGGCCGCGGTGGACCGTCGGCTGATGGGTTCCAGCTCCCCGTCCATCGGTCACCGCGTCCGACGGTCGACTCCGCGGGCTCCGTCCCCGGGTCCGGTCGTCGGCTCAGCGGGCTCCGTCCCCGGCCCCGCGGCGAAGAGGGCTCCCAGACCGTCCCGTGCCCGGTCCGCGCCCGCGAGCCGCAGGCCCTGCCACACGCTGACCTGGTTGGCGGTGAGCACCGGCCTGCCCACGCGCGCGTCGAGCCGGTCGAGGAGCTCGATGGTGTGCAGCGCGGTGTCCGGCAGCAGGATCGCCTCCGCCTCCGGTGCGTCGGCGGCCACCGCGGCGGCGAAGTCCAGCACGACGTCCTCGGTCAACGTGCCCACCTCGGCCGCGGTGACGATCCCGCGCGGAGTCATGGTGAGCACCCGGATCCCGGCCTTGGCCAGGAACTCCACGAACCGCTCGGCCACGTCCGCCGGGTAGGTCGCGCCGACCGCCACGGAGGTGACGCCCAGCCGCGCACAGGCGTCGACGAACGCGAACGACGTGCTCGACGCCGGCACCCCCGCCACCTCGCGCAGGGCCGCGACCTGCGCCTGCGCGCCGTCCCAGCCGAAGACGAACGAGCCCGACGTGCAGGCCCAGACGATCGAGTCCAGCGGCCCGTCACTCGCCCCCAGTGCCTGCGCGCCGTCGGCGAGGACGTCCTCGGAGCCGACGTCGAGCAGGGCGTCCACCCGGTGGGCGTCCTCCCGCATCAGCGTGTGCACCAGCGGCAACCGCGCCCCCGGCCCGAGCAGGCGCTCCGCGCGCGGGTAGTCGTCCTCGGCGGAGTAGCCGGGGTACAGGATTCCGACGGTCGTCACGAGCAGTCCCTCCCAGAACGGATTGTCGACAACCGTACAACTCCGGCTAGGCCGCGGAAAGGTGCAACGGCACGTCGAGCAGCCTGCCCCCGCCCACGGCCCGACGGCCGAGCGCGCGCAGCGAGGCCCACATGGTCACCTGGTTCGCGGTGATCACCGGCTTGCCGAGCGCCTGCTCGAGGGGCTCGACGATGTCGTAGGTGGGCAGGTTGGTGCAGCTGATGAACAACGCGTCGGCCTCCGGCCGGTCCACCGCCTGCACGATCTCGACGACCCGCTCGTACCCGACCCGCCAGATGTTGCCCAGCAGCCCGAGCCCCTCGCTCGCCACGGTCTGGATGCCGCTGTCCGCGAGGTAGCCGACGAGCCGGTCCGTGACGGGCTGGATGTACGGCGTGGCGATCGCCAGGTTCCGCACGTCCAGCAGGTGCAGCGCCTCGACCAGCGCGCCGCTGGTGGTGGTCGCGACCGGCGCACCCGCCTCGATCATGGTGCGGCGCAGGACGGCCTCCCCGGGCACCCCGGACACGAAGCTGCCCGACGTGCACGCGAACGTCACGACACCGGGCCGCGGCGTCAGCACGTCCCGGGTGGCGCGGCGCACCGCACGCCGGTCCGCGACGGCCACCGCCATCTCGACGGTGACCGGCGTGGTGAAGAACGGGAGCCGGGTGAGGTACAGCGAGACGTCGTCCGGCGCCCACCGCCACAGCTCGCGGTCCAGCGCGAAGTCGAACGGGGCGACGACCCCGACGCCGGGGGTGTCCTCCGACTCGACCGACTCGGTGTCGACGAGGCCGACGGAGAGCTCAGCGGGCACGGCCTACTCCACTTGCGAACGCTCCCTATGCGGGAGAAGCCTCGGGGACCCGCTCGTAGACGAGCCGCTCCCCCACGCTGCCGGAACGCCACACGTCGTGGCACGCCTCCGCCATCGCCGGCAGATTCTCCACGATGGTGGCGTAGACGTTGCCGGGGACCCAGCCCACGTCCCCGTTGAGCAACAGGTTGTTGCGGCCGTAGAAGATCGCCAGGTCGATGCCGCCCGCGGCCTGGTCGATGTCCTGGTCCTCCTTGAAGGACGCGTCGAGCATGCCGCCGTGGAAGTCGAAGTAGCAGACGTCCCCCGGGATCGGCGTGACCGTGGGGTTCTCCTGGCCGATCGTGGGACCGAAGCGCGGGACGATCGAGTAGACCTCGTTGCGCGCGTACTTGGCGTGCTGCGCCGGACCGCCGAGGGGGCCGCCCGCGAGGGCCTCCCACACCGCCGCGGTGGTGCGCGGCGCCTCCTTCTCGAGCAGCTCGGCCACGCAGGACACGCCGCGGCGCTCGAGGGTGATCCGGATGTACTTCGGCACTACTGCTCCCTACGGCCGTCGGATACGCGGATTGTTGACAATCATACGAGCGCTTCCTAGCGTGTCAATCGCCTCCCCCTCGTCCGAAAGGATCTGCTCGCGTGCCCGTTACCGCAGGTCAGCCCGTCGTCGCGGTGCTGGCCGGAGACGACCGACCGGACGACCTGGGCGAGGGGGTGGAGGTGCGCCTGGCGGGTGACGACGATCTCGCCGAGGCCCTGTCCGGCGCCGACGTGCTGCTCGTCTGGGACTTCCTCTCCTACGCGGTCCCCACGGCGTGGCGCGCGGCGGACACGAGCCGGGTGCGGTGGGTCCACACCGCCAGCGCCGGCGTCGACAAGGTGACGTTCCCCGAGCTGCGGGAGCACCCGGCGGAGATCACCAACGCCCGCGGGGTGTTCGACCGGCCGATCGCCGAGTACGTGGCCGGGGTGGTGCTGGCGTTCGCGAAGGACCTGCCGGGGTCGCTGCGGCTGCAGGCGCGCGGCGAGTGGCGACACCGCGAGACCACCACGCTGGCGGGCCGCACCGCCGTGGTCGTGGGGAGCGGACCGATCGGGCGGGCGATCGCGGAGCTGCTGGGGGCCCTGGGGCTCGCGGTCGAGCTCGTCGGACGGCGTGCGGCCGACGGCGTGCACGCCTTCTCCGCGCTGCCGGAGCTGTTGCCGTCCGCGGACTGGCTGGTCCTGGCCGCCCCGCTGACCGACGCGACCCAGGGCATGCTCGACAAGGCCGCGCTGGACCTCCTGCCGGAGCACGCCCGCGTGGTCAACGTGGGCCGCGGCGGGCTGGTCGTGCAGCCGGACCTGGTCGCGGCGCTGGCCGGGGGCCGCATCGCGGGCGCCGCGCTCGACGTCTTCGAGGTCGAGCCGCTGCCCGCCGACTCCCCGTTGTGGACGATGGAGAACGTGATCGTCACGCCGCACATGTCCGGGGACGTCGTGGGCTGGCGGGACGCGCTGCGCACCCAGTTCCTGGACAACCTCGCCCGCTTCCGTGCGGGCGAGCCGCTGCACAACGTCGTCGACAAGTCCCTCGGCTATGTGAAGGGCCCCGCATGACAACCGCCGACCTCTCCGCCACCGAGCTGCTGGCCGCGTTCGAGAAGGGCGAGATCTCCCCGGTCCAGGCCACGCAGGACGCGCTGGACCGGATCGAGGAGCACAACGCCGCGGTCAACGCGTTCACGCTGGTGGACGCGGACTCCGCGCTCGCGGCGGCCCGGCAGTCCGCGGAGCGGTGGCAGGCGGGCGCGCCGTGCGGGCCGCTCGACGGCGTCCCCACCTCCATCAAGGACATCCTGCTCACCAAGGGCTGGCCCACGACCCGGGGCTCGTTCGTCGCCGCCCAGCCCGAGCCGTTCGACGTCGACGGGCCGCCGGTCGCGCGGGTCCGCGAGGCCGGCGCCGTCCTGCTCGGCAAGGTGACCACGCCGGAGTACGCGTGGAAGGGCGTCACGGACTCGCCGCGCTGGGGCGTGACCACGAACCCGTGGGATCCCACGAAGACCGCCGGGGGGTCCTCGGGGGGCTCGTCCGCGGCGGTCGGCCTCGGGATGGGCGCGCTGTCGCTCGGGACCGACGCCGGTGGCTCGGTCCGGATCCCCGCGGCCTTCACCGGCACGGTGGCGCACAAGTCCACGTACGGCCGCGTCGCACACCACCCGGGCAGCCCGTTCGGGACGTTGGCGCACGTGGGACCGATGACCCGCACCGCGCTCGACGCCGCCCTGCTGCTCGACGTGATCGCCGGGTTCGACGCCCGCGACCCCTGGCTGCTCGACGCCCCGCCTCGATCCTTCGCCGAGCAGGCGACGGAGGGGGTCGCCGGGCTGCGGATCGCCGTCAGCCCCACGTTGGGCTTCGTCGACGTGCACCCGGAGGTCCGGGCCGCCTTCGAGGCCGCGGCCGAGGTGTTCGCGCGGCTGGGGGCCACCGTCGAGCGGGCGGATCCCGGGTTCGCGGACTGCGTCGACCCGTTCCACGTCCTGTGGTTCGCGGGCGCGGCGAAGTGCCTCGAGCCGTACTCGGCGGAGCAGCGGTCGCGCATGGACCCGGCGCTGGTGGAGATCGCGGAGATCGGGGCGGGCTACTCGGCCACGGACTTCCTGGGCGCGATGGCGGTGCGGAACGAGATGGGCTCACTGATGGGCGCGTTCCACGCCGACTACGACCTGCTGCTCACCCCGACCCTGCCCATCCCGGCGTTCGAGGGTGGCCTGGAGACGCCGAGCGGTTCCGGGCGGTGGACCTCCTGGACGCCCTTCACCTACCCGTTCAACATGACCCAGCAGCCGGCGGCGTCGGTCCCCTGCGGCTTCGCCGAGGGCCTCCCGGTGGGCCTGCAGATCGTGGGCCCACGACACGCGGACGGCAGGGTCCTGGCCGCAGCGCACGCCTACGAGCGGGCGACACCCCACCACGAGCAGGTCCCCACCCTCCTCCGCTGACCGCGCTGTGCGACGGGGTCAGGTGGCGTCGGGGTCGATCGGGGGGCGCTCGTCGGGGGCCAGGCGTTCCACCGGTTTCGCGGCCGGGGGGGCCGCTGGGGGGGTGGCGCCGTTGCCGTTGCCGTTGTCGCGCAGCGTGCTCATGCCCAACGGGTCGGAGTCGCCGTCGAAGAGGGTGCGGCGGACCGCGGTCTTGGGGTTGAAGTTCCGCAGGCCGCGCAGGTCCTCGAGCGGCTTGCGGAGCTCGTCGAACTCCGGGCCCATCTCCTCGCGCAGCTTCGTCTGCGCACCGGTCGCGTACTCGCGGACCTGTCGGATCGACTTGCCGAGCCACGCGGCGGCCGACGGCAGCCGGTCGGGGCCGAGGATGAACAACCCGGCCACCACGATGACCAGGATCTCCCCCCAGCCGACACTGTCGAACACAGGACCAGACTAGTCCTGGCCGAGGGTGGCGGTCACGGTGAGCGGACGACCGTCACGGACCAGGTCGATCGGGACGACGTCGCCGGGGTTGCGTTCGCGGACCGCGACGATCAGCTCGTCCGCCCCCGCGATCGCCCGGTCCCCGACGCGGACGAGCACGTCCCCCTCCAGGATCCCGGCTGCCGCGGCGGCGCCGCCCTGCACCACGTTCTGCACCTGCGCGCCGTCCGCGCGCCCGTCCGTGACCGACCGGACGTTCACGCCGAGGTCGGCGTGCGTGACGGCCCCGGTCCGGATGAGCTCCTCGGCGATCCCCCTGGCGTCGTCGATCGGGATGGCGAAGCCCAGCCCGATCGAGCCGCCCTCGTCCTGCCCACCGCCGCCGGACAGGCTCCGGATCGCCGTGTTGATCCCCACGACCGCGCCCGTCGAGTCCACGAGGGCGCCGCCGGAGTTGCCGGGGTTGATCGCCGCGTCGGTCTGGACGGCGTCGATGACGGCGATGTCGTCCCCCTCGCCGTCGAGCCGCACGGGCCGGTCCAGCGCGCTGACGATGCCGGTCGTGACCGTGCCCGCCAGGCCGAGCGGCGAGCCGATCGCGATCACCCCGTCGCCCACGACGAGCGAGCCCGCCGCCCCGAACTGCGCGACCGTCGGGTTCGTGACCTGCACCTTCAGCACCGCGAGATCGGTCTTCGGGTCCCGCCCGACGACGGCTGCGGGCACCCGGGTGCCGTCTGTGAACACCGCCTGGATGCTGCCCCCGGGCGAGTTCACCGCGGGCGCGACGACGTGGTTGTTCGTGAGCACGTACCCCGCCGGGTCGATCACCACGCCGGAGCCGGTCCCGCCCTGCTCCCCCACCTTCACGTCCAGCGAGACGACGGCCGGCAACACCCGGCCCGCCACGTCCGCGACCGAGCCGGGCGGCCGCTCCTTCGCCTCGCTGACCTCGGCGAGGGTGGACCCGGGATCGGTGAGCGAGTTCGCGCCCTCGACGGTGTACCGCCCGACGATCCCGCCGACGGCCCCCACGAGCAGCGCGATCGCC
>NZ_JACBXB010000298.1 GCF_013870575.1 Pseudonocardia pini | reverse complement strand
GTCGTCACCATGCAGATCGACGACGTCGACTCGCCGATCTACAAGGACGGCCTTCGACCAGGTCACGGGCGTGGTCGTCCAGTGCGGTGACGGTGCCGCCGTGCGCGCCGGGCTGGAAGGTCCAGTGCGCCCGGATGTCCGACTTCCCGGAGCGCCAGCCGAGCGCGACGACCCACTTGCCGTCCTCGCCCTTCCAGCTGTCCCAGTCCGCGTCGTCGTGGTCCAGCCCGCGCACCCCGAAGGTGTGCGCGACGGTCTCCTCGAGGGTCCGCAGGTCCGGCCCGTCCTCCCGGACGGGGTGCGCGGAACGGGCCAGCTCGGCCGTCCGGGCACGTTCGAGCAGGACCGGGTAGGCGAACCGTTCGATCTTCTGGACGGGCACCCCGGCGGCCGAGGCGACCTGGTCCACGGACGCCCCTGCCCGGATGCGGGCTTGGATCTCGCGTGGTCGCAACTGGCTCTCCAACTCGATCGCGATCTGTCCGAGTCGGGTCAAATCTCCCCGCGCGGCGGCTCGGAGCTGCTCGTCGGCGGGCACGGTGTACCGCTCGCGGCGCGCCGAGTCCTCGAGGACCACCGCACCGTCCTCGGTGATCCCGACGACCCGCAACGACCGCATCCGCCGGCCTCCTCGCTCGCTCTGACCCCGTCCGGGTGACGGTAGTTGCCGAATCGTGTCCGACGAGTGAGGCGCGCCGCGCGCGTTCCGGCGCGGCTACCGGGGGTTTCCCGGCCCATTCCCGTCGACCGGCACTCCGCGCCGTCACACGTCGTACCAGGATCGGTAAAGCTGAGGTGCATGTTACTGATGTGACTACATTCCGTCACTCTCGGGCACGAAAAGGCCGGGTCCAGCGGACCCGGCCTTGTCGGAGGGCTCAGCCCAGTCGCTCGACGACCCAGTCGACGCAGGCGGTCAGCGCCGCGACGTCCGCGGGCTCGACGGCCGGGAACATCCCGATCCGCAGCTGGTTGCGGCCCAGCTTGCGGTACGGCTCGGTGTCCACGATCCCGTTCGCCCGCAGGACCTTGGCCACGGCGGCGGCGTCGACGGAGTCGGCGAAGTCGATCGTGCCGACCACCTGGGAGCGGTGGGCCGGGTCGCTCACGAACGGCGTGGCGAACTCCGACTTCTCGGCCCAGCCGTAGAGCCGGGTGGAGGAGTCCTTGGTGCGCGCCACGCACCCGTCCAGCCCGCCGAGGCCCAGCATCCAGTCGATCTGGTCGGCCAGCATGATCAGCGTGGCGACGGCCGGGGTGTTGTACGTCTGGTCCTTGACCGAGTTGTCGACGGCGGTGGCCAGCGACAGGAACGGCGGGATCCAGCGGTCGCCCGCGGCGAGCTCGGCGACGCGGGACAGCGCGGCCGGGCTCATCAGCGCGATCCAGAGGCCGCCGTCGGAGGCGAAGCCCTTCTGGGGGGCGAAGTAGTAGGTGTCCGCCTGGGTGATGTCGACGGGCAGCCCGGCTGCGCCGGAGGTGGCGTCGACGACGACCAGCTGACCGTCGATCGATGACTCCGGTCGCACCACCGGCACCGCCACGCCGGTCGAGGTCTCGTTGTGGGCCCAGGCCAGGACGTCGCACGACGGGTCCGCGGTCGGCTCGGGCGCGCTGCCCGGCTCCGCGGACACGACCACCGGGTCGGCCAGGAACGGGGCGCCCCGCGTGGTGTCGGCGAACTTGGCGGAGAACTCGCCGTAGGTCAGGTGCAGCGATCGCTCCTTGACCAGGCCGAAGGCGGCGGCGTCCCAGAAGGCGGTCGACCCGCCGACGCCGAGCACGACCTCGTACCCGTCCGGCAGCGAGAAGAGCTCCCGCAGGCCGGAGCGGACTCGCCCGACCAGGGACTTCACCGGCTTCTGGCGGTGGGAGGTGCCCATGACGTCGCCCGCCGCGGCGAGCGCCGCGAGCTGCTCGGGGCGGACCTTCGAGGGACCGCAGCCGAACCGGCCGTCGCCCGGGACGAGGTCGGCGGGGATCTGCAGGTCGGTGCTGGGCGCGCTCACGGTCCCAGTGTCGCAAGTCGCCCGCGCGAGCGCGGGGCCGGGCCGGAGGTGCACGGCCCGTGATCGACCGGATCGGTCCCCGTAACAGCGTCTCGTCCGCTCGGGTGACACGTGAAACGCCGCTTCGGGATCGATCGAGATACGGGTCTGAGGCACGACCGGAGGGATCCTCATGGAGATCGACTGCGCACTCGCCGTCGGGGTGGCCACGCCCGAGCACGTGGCGCTCGCGGAGGAGCTGGGCTTCACCCGCGCCTGGTGCCACGAGGCACCGCGCAGCTATGGGGACACGGGGATGGCGTTGGCCGTCGCCGCGGAGCGGACGTCCCGGATCCGGATCGGCCTCGCCGTCGGCGGGCACTGGCGGCGGGCGGGCACCGACGCCGACGCGCTCGCCGACCTCGCCGGGCGCGCCCGCGGCCGCACGGAGCTCGTCGTCGGGATGCCCGGCGGGACCGGTCGGGACCCGGAGGCGCACGCCGCCGAGGTCCGCGGGACCGTCGCGCGCAGGTACGACCTGGTGGGCGTGCCTGCCTGGGTGGCCCGGCCCGGGGCGAGCGAGTACGTCCCCCAGGCCTTCGGGGTGCCGTCCCCCCGCGGGACCGCGCTGCGCACGATCGTCGAGGTCACGCCGGGTGTGGACCTGGAGCAGCTGGTCCGCAGGCTGCGGCCCGCGGGCGTGATGCTGCGGCCCCGGACCGAGGACGTCGGCGTCGAGCTCGCGGCGTTCGCCGAGGCCTGCCACGCTCTGCGGGCACTCGCCGCCTGACCGGATCCTGTCGATCGCCGGCGCGCGGGCCACTTCTCTGGCGCGCCCGCATCAGGCATGTTGGGTTGCGTGACCGAACCCAGGACCCGTCGTCGTGTGCACCCGGCCTGGTTCGCGGCGGGCGCCACGTTCCTGGCCCTGATCGGGGCCGCCGCCTTCCGCTCGACGCCGGGTGTGATGGTCGAGCCGCTGCACGCCGAGTTCGGCTGGTCCATCGGCACGGTCTCGGGCGCGATCGCGGTGAACCTGGCGCTGTTCGGCCTCACCGCCCCGTTCGCCGCGGCGCTGATGGAGCGCTTCGGGGTGCGGCAGGTGGTCTCGGTCGCCCTGGTGATGGTGGCCGTCGGCGCGGGCCTGACCGTGTTCATGACGGCGTCGTGGCAGCTCGTCCTGCTCTGGGGCGTGATCGTGGGGCTCGGCACCGGGTCGATGGCGATGGCCCTGGTCGCGACGGTCGTCGGGCGCTGGTTCGTGGCCCGGCGCGGTCTGGTCTCCGGCGTCCTGACGGCGGCGAACGCGACCGGGCAGCTGATCTTCCTGCCGGTGTTGGCGCACGTCATCGAGGGCTCCGGCTGGCGCGCCGCGTCGATCACGGTGTCCGCGGCGGCCCTGGTCGTCGTGCCGATCGTGTGGTTCCTCCTGCGCAACCGGCCGTCGGACGTCGGGGAGCTGCCGTACGGCGGGACCGAGGCGGACATCGTCGAGCCGCTGCGGTCCGGCGCCGCGAAGCTCGCCCTGGGGACGCTGGCCACCGCGGCCCACAACCGTACGTTCTGGCTGCTCGTCCTCGGCTTCTTCATCTGCGGCGCCACGACGAACGGGCTCGTCCAGTCCCACTTCATCCCGGCCGCGCACGACCACGGCATGCCCGCGACGACGGCGGCGAGCCTGCTCGCGCTCGTCGGCATCTTCGACATCGCGGGCACGATCTTCTCGGGCTGGCTCACCGACCGTTTCGACCCACGGATCCTGCTGCTGGCCTACTACACGCTGCGCGGGGTGTCCCTGGCGCTGCTCGTGCCGCTGTTCGGCGCGGACGTGAACGCCAGCATGTTCGCGTTCATCATCTTCTACGGTCTGGACTGGGTGGCCACGGTGCCGCCGACGCTGGCGCTGTGCCGGTCGGCCTTCGGGCAGCGGGCGCCGATCGTGTTCGGCTGGGTGTTCGCGAGCCACCAGCTGGGCGCGGCGGCGGCGGCCCTCGCTGCGGGCCTGGTCCGGGACGCGCTGGGCTCCTACGACCTGGCCTGGTACGGCGGCGCGGTCCTCTGCGGCGTGGCGGCGGTCGCGAGCATCGCCATCCGCCGCACACCGACACCCACCCAGGCCCCGACCCCCACCCAACCCGCGCCGAGATGAACCAGGGTGTCGTTCAGAGCATGATCGAACAGCACCGAGGTTCATCTCGACGGTGTGGTCAGGGGTTCAGCAGGTCCCAGCCCTCGACGTCCTGGGGCTTGCGGGGGCCCGGGCCGATGTACTGCGCCGACGGGCGGACCAGCTTGTTCTCGCGCTTCTGCTCCATGATGTGCGCCGACCACCCGGCCGTGCGGGCGCTGGTGAACATCGCGGGCATCATGTGCGGCGGGACCTGGGCGAAGTCCAGGATGACCGCGGCCCAGAACTCCACGTTCGTCTCGATGGGGTGGTCGGGGCGGCGCTCGCGCAGGATCTTCAGCGCGGCCTGCTCCAGGGCGGCGGCCACCTCGTACCGCGGCGCGTCGAGCTCCTGGCAGGTGCGGCGGAGCACGCGAGCGCGCGGGTCCTCGGCCCGGTAGACCCGGTGCCCGAAGCCCATGAGCTTCTCCTTGCGGTCCAGGATGCCCTTGACCAGCGCCTCCGGGTCGCCCGTCTCCTCGGTCTCCGCGATCATCGGCAGCACCCGGGCGGGCGCACCGCCGTGCAGCGGGCCGGACATGGCGCCGATCGCGCCGGACAGCGAGGCCGCGACGTCCGCGCCGGTCGATGCGATCACGCGCGCGGTGAAGGTCGAGGCGTTCATGCCGTGCTCGGCCGCCGACACCCAGTAGGCGTCGATCGCCCGGACGTGCGCCGGGTCCGGCTCGCCCTGCCAGCGGGTCATGAAGCGCTCGGTGATCGTCTGCGCCTGGTCGATGCGGGACTGCGGCACGGCCGGGACGCCGATCCCGCGCGCCGACTGCGCGACGTAGGACAGCGCCATCACCGAGGCCCTGGCCAGCTGGTCGCGGGCCTCCTCCGGTGCGGTGTCGAGCAGCGCCTTGTACCCCCAGTGCGGGGCGAGCATGGCCAGCGCGGCCTGGACGTCGACCCGGACGTCACCGGTGTGGACCGGGATCGGGAACGGCTCCGCGGGCGGGAGCCCCGGGCCGAACCGGCCGTCGACCAACAGGGCCCACACGTTTCCGAAGGTGACCGTGCCGACGAGGTCCTCGATGTCGACCCCGCGGTAGCGCAGCGCGCCGCCGTCCTTGTCGGGCTCGGCGATCTCCGTCCGGAACGCGACGTGGCCTTCGAGGCCGGACTTGAAGCCGGGTGGGGGCGGGGGCACTTCGGACACCGGGGTCTCCTTCGTCGACGACCTGTGCACACCGACGACGTCGCCGGGCGGCGCCGTCGGCCGGTGTCCAGGGGAATCCGCGCGCGGTCGCGCGCGTGTTCGCGGTCACCTTCTCCCGGCCGGCGTGCGAGCACAACGGTGTCATCGGTCACCGGACCCGAACGGAGGGTGTCGCTTCGCGGTCCTCGCTCCCTACCGTCAGGGGTCCACGAGGAGGTGCGGATGACCGAGACCACGCTCGCCGCGATGCGGGTCGACTACGGAGCGGACGGCTTCGACGTCGACCAGCTCGCCCCGACCTGGCACGAGCAGCTCACCCGGTGGCTCGCCGAGGCCGAGCAGGCCGGGGTGGCCGAGCCCAACGCGATGGTGCTGGCCACCGCGGACCCGGAGGGCAGGCCCTCGTCGCGGACGGTGCTCTGCAAGGGGCTCGACGAACGCGGGGTGGTCTTCTACACCAACTTCACGTCGGCGAAGAGCCGCGACCTACGCCAGTCGCACGAGGCCGCCGCGACCTTCCCCTGGTACCCGCTGCACCGGCAGGTGCACGTCCGGGGCGTGGTGCAGCAGGCGAGCTACGCCGAGGCGGACGCCTATTGGGCCACCCGGCCCCGCGGCTCGCAGCTGGGGGCGTGGGCGTCGGCCCAGTCCGTCGTCGTCGGCGGGCGGGAGGTGCTGGACACGGCACTGGCGGACGTCGAGCGCAGGTTCGCCGACACCGAGGCCGTCCCGCGGCCCCCGCACTGGGGCGGCTGGCGGATCGTGCCCGACGAGGTGGAGTTCTGGCAGGGCCGCACGAACCGGATGCACGACCGGCTGCGCTTCGTCGGCGACCGGGACACCCGCACCTGGAAGGTCGTCCGGCTCGCCCCCTAGGCGAACCAGGTCGTTACGGGCCGCAAGAGTC
This sequence comes from Pseudonocardia pini, assembly GCF_013870575.1. Classification (GTDB taxonomy): domain Bacteria; phylum Actinomycetota; class Actinomycetes; order Mycobacteriales; family Pseudonocardiaceae; genus Pseudonocardia; species Pseudonocardia pini. The sequence continues at coordinate 62 of NZ_JACBXB010000298.1, read as the reverse complement.
GTGGTAGTCGTGGGGGCGTGACGCAGGAGCAACCGCCGGACCCGCCGACCGTCCCCACCCCG
>NZ_JACBXB010000297.1 GCF_013870575.1 Pseudonocardia pini | reverse complement strand
TGCCGTCGGACCCCTCGCACGCCATCGCCTCCCGCCAGATGCGGCGCTGGAACGGGGTCCTGCGGTTCACGCTGCCCTCGGTCACGGCGGTCGACGAGTTCCTCGCCGCCTCCCGCCTCGTCGTCTCCGCGACGAGCTTCGGCGGCCTGCGGACCAGCGCGGACCGCAGGGCGAGATGGGGGGACGCGGTGCCCGAAGGCCTGCTGCGGCTCTCGGCGGGCATCGAGGACACGGACGACCTGGTCGCCGACGTGCTGGGGGCCCTCGACTCCCTCCACTGACCTGTGTGAGCGAACGGCACTCTCGCTCAGACCTAGTGAGCGAGAGTGCCGCTCGTTACTCGGTGGTGGCGGTCAGGGTGCGGAGGGCCTGCTGCGCGGTGACGCCCGTGGTGGCGGCGCGGAGGTAGAGGCCGTTCAGGGCCGCGGCCAGCAGGTCGGCGCGGGCCGGGGCGAGGCGGGCGGCGAGGGCGTCGACGGTCTCGTCCCAGGTCGTCAGCTCCTCGCGCAGGTCCTCCCGGCGGGCGGCGAGCAGCCAGAGCTCGTACTCCGCGATCACGAGCTCGCGGTCCAGGGCGGCGTACCGCGCCACGTGCGCCGCGAGGTCGTCGATCGAGGTGATCTCCGCCAGCTCCGCGCAATACCGCTCGTTGACCTCTCGCAGCGCGCTGACCAGCAGCCCGTCGACGCTCGCGTAGTAGTAGAGCACCGCGCTCGGCGGCACCCCGGCCTCGGCCGCGACCGCCCGCTGCGACACCGCCGCCACGCCGGAGCGCCCCACGAGCCGCAGGGTGGCCGCGATCAGCGCCCGGCGCCGGACCGCGCCCTTGGCCAGCCTGCCGTCAGGCGGCATGGGAGGAGCGGCCGAGCTCCAGCGCCAGCACCCCGGCGATGACCAGCACGATCCCGCCCACCTGCACCCACGACAGCGACTCGCCGAGGAACGCCACCCCGATCAGCGCGATGAGCGCCACCCCTGCCGCCGCCCAGATCCCGTACGCGACGCCGATCGGCACACCCCGGGCCAGCGCCTGGGACAGCGAGTAGAACGCCGTGCCGTACCCGAGCACCACGACCACCGAGGGCCAGAGCTTCGAGAAGCCCTCCGAGAACCGCAGGGCGACGGTGCCGGTCACCTCGGCCAGGATCGCGCCCGCGAGCCAGAACCACATGCCCGCGAGACTACCTGAGCGATCGCTCCAGATTCTCGGGGTCATCCCACGGTGAACAGCGGGACCACCAGCAGGGCCAGGAGGAGCAGGAGGGCGAGCCCCGCGACGAGCGGGAGCAGCCTGCCCACACGGCGCTCGTCCGTCGCGAGCACGGCGGCGGGCGGGTGCCAGGTCGGGCCGACGAGCGGGGGCTGGTCGACGTCGTCGCGCAGGGCGGGGAAGGCGACGGTGGCCGGTTCGAGGTGGGGGAGGGTCACGACGGGCTCGGGCACTTCTTCGCTCCAGCGGGGGTAGCGGACGATCTCCCGTGTGAGGGGTGGTTCGGCCGGTTCATCAGCTTCGGGGACTGGGCCGAACGGCCCAGTTGCGGCCCGACCGCTCGTCCGACGGACCCGGCCGCCCGTCATCACCGCGAGTCCGCCGCAATATCACACGTGCGTAACCCGGCTTCCGTATGGTCGACTTACCCCATCCTGAGCGGAGGTGGTCGCGTGCCGGACCGACAACCCCAGACCCTCGTCGTCGTCCCCGAACCGGGGGAGGAGGCGCCGGGGGCAGGGAGCGTGACGTCGCTCCCGCCGGGTGCCAGGGTGCTGTTGCTGAATGCGAGCTTCGAACCCCTGGCCGTGGTCACGGCTAAACGCGCGATCGTCCTGATGCTCTCCGGCAAGGCCGAGTGCGTCCAGGCCGCCCTCGAGGGCGCGGCCTTCCACTCGGAGAACCTCACCGTCCCCGCTCCCTCGGTGATGCGGCTGTCCCGGTACGTCCGGGTCCCCTACCGCCGCGCGGTGCCCATGACCCGCGCCGGCGTCCTGCGCCGGGACCTGCGCCGCTGCGCCTACTGCGGCAAGAAGGCGGACACCATCGACCACGTGGTCCCCCGCAGCCGCGGCGGCGCGCACACGTGGGAGAACTGCGTGGCCGCCTGCAAGGCCTGCAACTCGAAGAAGGCGGACCGGCTCCTGGAGGAGCTGGGCTGGACGCTGGAGAAGGCGCCCAAGCCGCCCAGCCGGGCCGCGGGCGGAGTGCTGGTCCTCGCGGTGGAACCGCACCCCGCCTGGGAGCCGTGGCTCACCGAAGCGGCGTGAGCCGGAAGATCGTCGTGCTGTCGTTCGAGTACCAGACCGTCCAGCCCGGGGTCTGCGCGAGGGTGGCGCGCAGGGCGGTCAGCTGACCGTCCTGCAGGTGGCCGAAGTACTCGGAGTAGGCCTCCATGTTGTCGCTGACGACGAGGAACTGGGCCGCGCCGCCGCCCTCGGCCACGTAGTCGCGGATCGCGGCCAGGTCGGTCAGGGTCCCGCCCTGCGGCACCGCCAGGCCCGTGACCAGCGCGGGGTCACCGCCGTAGTCCACGTTGATCCGGTTGTAGTCGGCCACCGAGCGGGTCACGAAGCTCTGGTCGCCGAGGACGAAGGTCGAACCCGCGGGCGCGTTGGCGTAGAGGTACTCCGCGGCGGCGAGCTCCGACGGCTCGTGGTGGTCGACGGCGAGCTGGCCGTGGGCGCCCTGCAGCATCGCCGTGGTCATGGCGGCCAGCGCCACGACCGACCCGACGACCGCGAGCACCCGCGGGAGCCGGATCCGCAGCACCAGGTCCGCGATCAGGTACGCGGTCCACAGCGAGGAGAACAGCCACACCCGGTAGATCGCCTCGCCGCCGTAGCTGTTGGCCAGCAGCAGCGCGAAAGGGGCGAAGGCCAGCACCCCGGGCACGGCGAGCGCGGAGAGCCGTCGCCGGCCCACCCACAGCGCCACCAGCGCCAGCCCCCACGACCCGAGGATCATCGAGCGGACCATGACCGCCGAGAAGGCCTGGCCGGTGGACCCCCACGAGGGGGAGGTGCCGGAGGCGTTGCCGACGACGTCGAAGCCGTCGAACAGGGAGTACGTGCTCGCGATGTACCCGGCCCGCGGCGCGAAGTACGCCACCGCGAGCAGCCCGAGCAGCAGGACCAGCCACCGGGGCCGGGCGAGCCCGAGCACCATCAGCGCGGCCAGGTCGAGGAGCACGAGGTAGGGCGAGAGCTGGTGCGCCGAGACCTGCACCGCGAAGAGCAGCACGATCCCGCCGAGCACGAACCCGTACCGCCGCCCCGTCACCGTGCGGGGTGTGACGCCCCCGGTGACCACCGACCACGGCCTGCGACCACCGAGCGGCGTGCGCCGCAGGCCCAGCAGGACGAGCAGGAGGATGCCGAGGGTCAGCAGCCAGGCGAAGTCCTGCGGCGAGAGGTACTGGCCCGGCAGGTTGATCCCGGTCGCGACCAGCAGCGCGAGGACCTGCTTGCGGGTGTCCGTGGTCAGCTGCCGCAGGATCGCGAAGATCACCACCGTGAACAGCATGTTTGCGGCGAGGGGCTCCCAGCGCGCGAGCGCGAGGGGATCGACGCCGGTGAGCGCCGACAGGTCCGCTACGAGGGCGAACAGGGTGGGCCAGAGCTGGTAGATGTCGTGCCCGTCCACGACCCGGCCCTGCTCCAGGAACAGTCTCACCACGCCGACGTGCTTGTAGGTCCACGCGTACTCGGGGACCGCGGACAGCGCGGGGACCGTCCCGTGCAGCATCACGACCAGCGCGACGACGTGGGCGCCCAGCAGCGCCGTCGCCCGCCGGACCCGGCGGAACTCCAGCACGAAGCCGACCAGCACCAGCACCAGCGCCACGTGGTAGGCGGGGCTGATCGTGCCGAGCAGCCCGAACTCCGAGGCGTACGACAGGTCGCCGACCGCCAGCGCCACGATCCACGAGACCACCGCGGCGACGAGCGGCACGGCGGCCAGGCGCTGCCGAGGGGCGGCGTGGGCAGGCGCGCTGGGCGAGAGCAGGGCGGTCATCGGGTCACCTCGGCCGGGACGGAGTGCCGCAGGGCGAGCGAGCCCACCGAGAGGACGGCCAGCAGGACCAGCCCGACCAGCGGCTGCCAGAACCCGGTCCAGAGCATCAGGGCGGCGGAGCCCGCGGTCAGCGCCATCCCGAAGACGACGGTCAGGGCGGCGCGCACGAACCCGTCGCCCTGCGGGAACCAGGCCAGCAGGGCCGTGCCGGGCACCACGAGGACGAACGCGAGGACGAGGACGAGCCGGATCCCCGAGGGGGCCTGCACCGCGACGGCGGCCGGTGCGGCCACCCCGATCGCGAGTGCGGCCCAGACCGCCGGGTCGGGACGGGAGAGCACGGGAGGGGTCCTTCGCAGGGAGTGGGTGCTCATCGCCGACCCCGCAGGGCGGCGACGTAGGTGAACGGTCCGGCCAGCTGTCCGCGGCGCTCGAGGGCGCGCAGGTCGGCGGGGAGGAGATCGGGGGTGCCCGCCTGTGCGGACCGGCGGAACCGCCCGGCCACCACACCGAGCACCGCCAGGGCGAGCCCGACGAGGTGCCGCGGCTCGCGCCGGACGGCGGCGGCGAGCATCGCGGTGAACCCGGTCCCGTACCCGTACATCTGGGTCCGCAGCTCGGCGTCGGTGCGCCGGTGGGTGTGCCAGAGCAGGGCGGAGGGCTCGTAGCCCACCCGGTGCCCGGCGAACAGCAGCCGGGTGACGATGTCGAGGTCCTCGCCGCCGCGGGTCCGGGTGCCGGTCCCGAGTGCGGTGTCGAACTCCCCGACGGCGGCCAGCGCGGCGGCGCGGAACGCCATGTTCGCGCCCATCACCCCGCCGAGCTGGTAGAGCCACCGGCCCGCGACCCGGTAGCGCCGGGGCGACCAGACCGGGGCCTGCGCGTCGTCCAGGGCGCGGGTGGAGGGGGTGAACTGGGACCCGACCAGCGGGTCGTAGTCCTCGAAGGCGAGCTGCGCGGCCGTCTCGAGCTCCCCGGCCACGACCAGGCCGAGGACGGCGGCCACACCGGGCTCGGTGACGAACCGGCCGGTCAGCGCGCGCAGCCAGGTCCGGTCGACGCGGACGTCGTCGTCGGTGAAGGCGATGATCTCGCCCCGGGCGGCCCGCACGCCCGCGTTGCGCGCGGCGGAGATCCCGCGCCGCGGCTCGGAGATCACCCGGACCCCCGGCAGCGCCAGCAGGGGCGCCCAGTCGGCCGTCTCCGGCACCGCCCGGTTGTCCACCACCACGATCTCGAACGCCGGGTGGTCCAGGGCGGCGAGTGCCTCGACGCTGCCCAGCAACTGCTCGCCGCGGGCGAAGATGCTCGGCACGACCACGGACGTGAAGGGCAGGACGATGTCCGACTCGGGCGCCGTGGTGTCCGACTCGCGGAGCAGGGTGTCCGACTCGCGGGCCGTGGTGTCCGACTCGCGCGTCGGAAGTGGGGGACTCGCGCGTCGGAAGTGGGGGACTCGCGGGTCGGGGAGGGCGTCGCGGTTCCGGAGGCTGGGGGTCACCGGTTCCTCGGGGTCGGGGGCGGCCCGGATGTGGGGAGCAGACGGGCCGGGAACGCCTGCAGGTCACAAGGGTTCCGTCTCCCGCATCGGCACGCCGACACCGGCTGTTACGCAGAAGGCACGAAAGCTGCCACACCGTGACCACCCGGCGCAACCCTCTAGCCCGCCCAGCCCAGAGCCGTTGCCCGCCAACGGCAGCCCCCCACCCCCGTGCGCATTATGGAGCCACAACTGTCGTTGGCGGCTACGCCAACGACAGTTGTGGCTCCATAATGCGCACGGGGGTGGTCAGGTTCGGGCGGGGAGGGCGTCCACCGCGGCGGCGATCTCCGCCGCCAGGGCGGAGTGGCCGGCGCGGAGGGTCGTGCGGTCCGCGCGGACCTCCACGACCCGCAGCCCCTTGTCCTCGGCGGTGAGCGTCTCGCCGAGGGTGTCCAGGTCCGTGACCAGGGTGTGTTCGGCCCCGAACCCCGCGGCGACGGCGGCGAGATCGGCGCGGTGGGGGGTGCCGAAGACGCGTTCGAAGGAGGCCGCGTGCTCCGCCGCCCCCTGCTCGAGCAGGCCGAAGATGCCGCCGCCGGAGTCGTTGAGCACCACCAGCGTGAGCGCGGGGCGGGGTTCGTCGGGACCGATCAGCAGTCCGGTCGTGTCGTGCAGCAGCGTGAGGTCGCCGAGCAGCGCGACGGTGGGGCCGGGGTGGGTCAGCGCCGCGCCGACGGCGGTCGACACCGTCCCGTCGATGCCGGCGACACCGCGGTTCGACAGCACAGAGAGGGCGGGCCGGGGCG
>NZ_JACBXB010000296.1 GCF_013870575.1 Pseudonocardia pini | reverse complement strand
ACGACCGGACCGATCTCGGTGTCGTCCGCGGCCGGGTCCCCGACCCGCAGCGCCGCGACGCGCGCGGCCAGCGCCTCGGTGATCTCCGCCGCGCGGTGGCGGGGGACCAGGAAGCGGGTCTGGGCGATGCAGATCTGCCCGCTGTTGGCCATGGCGCCGTCGACCAGGGCGTCGACGACGTGGTCGGTGAGCTCGACGTCGTCGAGCAGCAGGGCGGCCGAGCGCCCGCCCAGCTCGAGGGTGCAGCGGCGCTGGTCGCGCGCGCAGAGCTCGCCGATCCGGGCGCCGACCGCCGTGGAGCCGGTGAAGCTGATCTTGTCGACGCCCGGGTGCGAGACGAGGTGCTCGCTGGCCTCCGCGCCCGCGGGCAGCACGGTGAGCACCCCTTCGGGCACCCCGGCCTCGAGGGCCGCCTCGGCCAGCGCGAACGCCGACAGGGGGGCGAGCGGGGAGGGCTTGAGGATCACGGTGCAGCCGGCCAGCAGCGCGGGCGCGACCTTGAGCGCGGCGGTGAACAGCGGGGCGTTCCAGGGCACGATCGCGCCGACCACGCCCACCGGCAGCCGCCGGACCCGGACCTCGCCGCCGACGAGGGCGGGTCGGGTCTCCACCCACGGGTAGGAGGTGGCGAGCGCGCGGTGCACGTGCAGCACGCCGAGAGCCGTGCCCACCTGCCCGCCGACCGCCCAGCGGCGCGGCGAGCCGACCTCGTCGGAGATCAGGGTGGCCAGCTCGTCGGTGCGGCCGCGCAGCAGCTTGCCGAGCCTGCCGAGGATCTCGCCGCGCTCGGCGGGAGAGGTCTGCGGCCACGGCCCGGAGGTCAGTGCGGTGCGGGCCGCGGCCACGGCGGCGTCGACCTCGGCGGGGCCCGCCTCGGGGACCCGGCCCACCAGCCCGCCGCCTGCGGGGGAGCGGACCTCGACGGTGCGGCCCCCCGCCGGGCGCACGGCCACGCCGCCGATCTGCAGCTCTTCGCGGGTCCACGGGCTCGTCGTCACGCTGGTGGTCCTCCCCGTCGTCGGCTGAACGCTCGTATTCTGACAACATGTCTATCATCGTGCAAGCAGCCAAAAGCGCTTGGCTGTCGTGGACCCCACAACTTTTCTGACGTACCGTACGGCCCAGTCGGCCGGGCGCGGAGCACGTGCGCCCGGCGGGGAGGAGGAGCCCGTGAGTGCACCCGTGGGAACCCGCGGCGAGGAGTTCGAGGTGGTCGTCGAGCGCGGCAAGATCGCCGAGTTCGCCGCCGCCATGCAGTCGGCGGACCCGGCCTACCGGGGCGCCGAGGCCGTCGTGCCCCCCACCTTCCTGGCGAGCTCCGCGTTCTGGCGGCCCGACTCGGCCCGGGTGGCCGTGGGCTTCGACCGGCGCAGGCTGCTGCACGGCGAGCAGGAGTACGTCTTCCACGGTCCCCCGCCGCGGGCGGGCGCGCGGCTGCGGGCCGTCGAGCGGGTCGAGGACCGGTACGCCAAGCCCGGGAAACGGGGCGGGGAGATGCGGTTCTGCGTGGTCGTGACCGAGTTCCGGGACGCCGAGGGCACGCTGGTGGCCGAGGCTCGGGGCACCTTCATCGAGCGGGCTGCGGCGGGGGGTGCCGCATGAGCGCGCCGTCGACCGCCGTCGAGGTCGGGACCGAGGCGCCCGCGCGCGAGTTCGGGCCGCTGACCCGTCAGATGTTCGTCCGGTACTCCGGCGCCTCCGGTGACCTGAACCCCATGCACTACGACGACGAGATGGCCCGTTCGGCGGGCTACCCGTCCGTCTTCTCGCAGGGCATGCACGTCGCGGCGCTGCTCGCGGGCTACGCCACGGACTGGCTGGGGGCCGAGCGGGTGCGCCGCTTCGGCGTCCGGTTCCGGGACCAGGTCTACCCCGGGGACGTCCTGAGCTGCAGCGGAGTCGTCACCGACACCGCGCCGCGGCCCGACGGGGTGCTGGTGACCGTGGCGCTGGCGGCGAAGGTCGACGAGCGCACGGCCCTCACCGCCACCGCGGACTTCCTGCTGCCGGGGTAGGGACCGTGTCGACCCCGCCCCCGCCCACCACGTCCGGGGGAGTCCGGGCGACGCGCGGCCGGTCCGCCGCGGGCCGCGCGGAGGGTGGGCCTACCATGGACGCGATGTCAGACGGCGGCGAGATCCTGCGGCGGGACGGCTACTGGCCCTCGAGTCCGGTGGTCGGGCAGCGCGGTGCCCAGACGCGCGAGCGGATCGTCACCGAGACGCTCCGGCTCTTCGAGCGGCAGGGCTTCCACGGCACCTCGGTCGAGGCCATCGCCACCGCGGCGGGGACCTCGCGTGCCACGCTCTACCAGTACTTCGAGAGCAAGGAGCAGATCTTCGTCGAGCTGCTCGAGGAGTGCGGCGCCGCGCTGATGCGGGTCGTGCGCAGGCTCGGCCCGCTGGGGCCCACGCCCGAGGGCTTCGACAACCTGCACTGGTGGCTCGGCGAGTGGGCCTGGGTGTACGACAAGTACGCCACGATGTTCGTGCAGTGGGCGAGCATCGACACCCCGGACACGGCGGTGCGCCCGCTCGTGATCGGCTTCGTCCGCTCCTACAACTCGCGGATCACCCAGCGGCTCGTGCAGAGCGGCGTGGAGGGCATGGACCCGGACGCCGCGTCGCTCGCGCTCACCAGCCTCGTCCACCGGTTCAACTACCTGCGCCACCGTGGGGCCGCCACGCTCCCGAGGGTCGACGAGTGCGTCGACGGGCTGGCCGTGACCATGCAGCTGATGCTCTTCCCCGAGTCCCCGCCCGAGGTGTTCGCCCAGCTCGACCCCGTCCCGCGCACCCAGGTGCGCGCCCTGCCCACCCCCGCGACGATCGAGCTGCCCGCCACCGACCTCAGTGCCCGGGCGGCGGCCACCGTCGAGGGCATCATGGGCGCCGGGGCGCGGCTGTTCGCGGCGCGCGGGTACCACGGCACCGGTGTCGACGAGCTGGTCGCCGAGGCCGGGTTCGCGCGGGCCACGTTCTACAAGTACTTCGACGACAAGCTCGACCTCCTCCGGAGGCTGAGCGCGGAGTGCCAGGTGGTCGCCACGGAGCTGTCCGGGCGGCTCGCCGCGCTCGACGCCGGCCCCGAGAGCCTGCGCGGGTGGCTGCGGGACTTCGTGCCGTTCCACCGCCGCTACCTCGGCGTGTTCCGGGCCTGGGTGGAGGGGACGCTGACCGATCCCGCGCTGGTCAATGCGGCGGAGAACGGGCAGGCCCAGATGCACGCGGCCGCCGTCCGGGTGCTGGCCCAGGTCGAGCGGGACTACCCGCTGGACCTCGACGTGGCCGCCGCGGTGTTCGAGGCGGTCCTCGACCGGCTGCCCGAGGCCGTGGGGGAGACGGCGGAGGACACGTCCGACGCCGCGATCGTGGACCTCATGGTGCAGGTGATCGAGCGCGGGTTGCTCAGCGGGTCCGCCGCTCACTGACACTCCAGTCAGATCTGTCGTCGTCGGTGAGGCATTGACCCTGCGCAGAGTCGTAGACATAATGTCAGAAAGTAGTCCCGGATCTCCGGGTCTCCGTTCATCGCCGACTGGAGTGGACATGACAGTTGATCTCGACGCCGCCAACTTCGCGCTCTCGGGCCTGCGTCCGTTCCCCGTCGCGGTGACCACGGTCGACGGCGGTGTGGCCAACGGCCTGATGTCGCTGTCCGCGGGCGCCGCGAGCATCGTGCCGGAGGCGCCGCGGGCCACGGTCAGCCTCACCAAGTACAACAAGACCCACGACATGCTCCTGAGCTCGGGAGTGTTCGCGATGCACCTGCTCGCCGCCGCGCCCGACGAGGCCCTCGAGGAGTCGCTGGCGATCCTGATGGCCCTGGGCGGCAGCTCGGGTCGGGACGGGGACAAGCTCGCGGGGCTGCGGACCAAGCCCGGTGTCACCGGCTCGCCGATCCTGCTGGGCGCCCACAGCTACGTCGAGGCCCGGGTGGTGAAGAGCCTGGACATGGACGAGAGCACGCTGTTCGTGGGGGACGTCGTCGCGGCCGAGCGGTTCAGCGACGCCGAGCGGCTCCGGATCGGCGAGGCGTGGAAGCGGCTGCCCGCGGAGTGGATCGAGCAGTACGACGCCAACCACGTCCCCCAGCTGGCGAGCGCCCGCCGCTACCGCGGGCTGCCGGAGGATGGTCCCGCGCACTGACCACCACACCCACGGGCCCCGCACCGGACGGTGCGGGGCCTTCGTGTCCTCGGACGGATCCGGGTCAGCGCAGTAGCCGCCGGGCGATCACCATGCGCTGCACCTCCGAGGCGCCCTCGCCGAGGAGCTTCACGCGCAGGTCGCGGAACCAGCGCTCCAGCGGCATCTCCTGCGAGAGCCCCATCGCGCCGAACAGCTGGACACAGCGGTCCACGACCCGGAACGCGGTCTCGGTGCCGAAGACCTTGCACACCGAGGCGTCCACGCGCACGTCCTTGCCCAGGTCGGCGTTCCACGCCGCCTGGTACATCAGCAGCCGGGCGGCCCGCAGCTCGATCTCGCTGTCGGCGATCATGAACTGCACGGCCTGCTTGTCGGCGAGGCGCTCCCCGAAGACCTGGCGTTGTTTCACCCAGTCGATCGCGAGGTCCAGCGCGTACTGGGCGATGCCGATCGGCCCGGCCGCGTAGACGATCCGCCCGTGCACCAGGAAGTCGCTGGCCAGCCGGAAGCCCGCCCCCTCGTCCCCGATCCGGTTGGCCGCGGGGACCCGGGCGCCGTCGAAGTGCAGCTCGTAGGGGGAGAAGGAGTTCATCACGCCGATGGGCGTCATGGTGAGGCCCGGGGTGTCCTTCTCCACGATGAAGCAGCTGATCGCGTCCCGCGAGCCGCTCTCGCCGGTGCGCGCGTAGACCACGCCCCAGTCCGCCCCGGCGGCGTGCGAGGTCCACAGCTTGGTGCCGGTGAGGACGTACTCGTCCCCGTCCCGGACCGCCCGGCACCGGATCGCGCGGGCCGGGTCGGAACCGCCGGTGGCCTCGCTGATGGCGGTGTACGCCTTGCTCATCCGCCCCTCGACGATCGGCCGCGCGAACCGCTCGAACTGCTCGGGCGAGGCCTTGTACATCACGTTCGGCGGGTTGCCGCCGAAGGCGCCACCCGCCGGGAAGAAGGCTCCCATCCGGCACTTGGCCGCCTCCTCCCCGACGACGACCTGGCCCAGCACCGACAGCCCGGCCCCGCCGAACTCGCGCGGGGTCGCCATCGCCCACAGGCCCAGCTCGCGGGCCTTGCGCTGGAGCTCGCCCAGCTTCGGCTGCGGCACCCCCGCGGTGTCGTGCGGCAGCGCCTCCTCCAGCGGGTGCACCTCGGTCTGGACGAACTTCCGCACGGTGTCGCGCAGCAGCACGAACTCCTCGGGCAGCTCCCAGGCGCCCGTGGGGAAGTCGTCGGCGGGGTCGGGGATCACGGGGTTCCTCCTCCGGCCCACGCCGCCAGCGCGACGTCGGCCTCGACGGTCCGGGTGGCCTGCGGCTCCCCGGGCGAGCTGCGCGAGAACCGCGGCGCGGGCGCGGGAGCCACGATGCCGTCGTGCTCGGCGAGCGTGCCGCGGGCGGCGAGATGGGGATGTCGCGGGGCCTCGGAGAGCGTCACGACGGGGGCGACGCACGCGTCCGTCCCCTCGAACACGGCGGTCCACTCCGCCCGGGTCCGGGCGGCGAAGGCGGTGGCGAGGGTCTCGCGCAGCTCCGGCCATCCGGCGGGATCGTCCTGGGCGGGCAGGTCCGCCGGGTCGAGGCCGAGGCCGGCGAGCAGCAGCGCGTAGAACTGCGGCTCGATCGCCCCGACCGCCATGTGGCCGCCGTCCGCGGTCGCGTAGACGTCGTAGAACGGGGCGCCCGAGTCCAGTCGGTTGGTGCCGCGCGGGCCCTTCCACCGCCCGGAGCCGTGCAACGTCCAGATCGCCGAGGCGAGGTGCGATGCGCCGTCCACGATGGCCGCGTCGACCACCTGGCCGTGCCCGGAGCGCTCCCGCTCCAGCAGCGCGGACAGCACCCCCACGACCAGGTAGAGCGATCCGCCGCCGAAGTCCCCCACCAGGTTCAGCGGGACGGTGGGCGGCGCCCCCGCGCGGCCGATCGAGTCGAGCAGTCCGGTCACGGCGAGATAGGTGATGTCGTGTCCCGCCCGGTCGGCGAGCGGTCCCTGCTGCCCCCACCCCGTCATCCGCGCGTAGACCAGGCGCGGGTTCCGCGCGGCGCAGTCCTCGGGACCCAGCCCCAGCCGCTCGGTGACACCCGGCCGGAAGCCCTCCACCAGCACGTCCGCCCGCTCGACCAGGGCCAGTGCCGTGGCGCGCCCCGCGGCGGACT
>NZ_JACBXB010000295.1 GCF_013870575.1 Pseudonocardia pini | reverse complement strand
TCGCCAGCTCCTGCAGCTCCACCGTCCGGGCGAAGCCGCCGAGCAGGACCCCCGCCACGAAGGCGACGGGGACACCCGCCAGCAGGACGATCTGCACCAGCGGGAGGACGAGCAGGGGGACGCCCAGCAACGGCAGGACGTGCAGTGCGCCCCACACCCCGACCACCGAGAACGCCCCGTACGCGTAGACGGGTCCCAGCGTCCTGCGCGTGTGCGGGGCCCCCGCGGCGAGCCTGCGGACGAGCACGACCGCCGTCGCGAGCACGAGCACGACCGTCAGCACGACCAGCACCGGCTCCCACACCGCCAGCAGGTCCGGACGGTCGGCGACGAACAATGGGTCGTAGGGCGCGGGTCTCGGCGTGAACAGCGGTTGGGGGAGCACCAGCACGGTCGTGAGGACGTACCCGGCCCCCGTCAGGACCCGGTCGAGGCGGGTGCCGAGCCTGCCGGCGGGGAAGGCGAGCAGGGCGTGCAGCACGAGCGCGATCGGGACGGTCGCCACCAGCTGCCCCACCGCGATCAGCGCGGGCGCATCGGTGTTGACGAGCCCGGTCGCCAGCCACACGACGGCCCCGGCGCAGAAGAGCGGTCCCGTGCCGTTGCTCGGGCGGCGGCTCCACGCGAACGCGCCCACCACGGCGTAGACCAGCCCGGTGAGCGGCAGCGTCAGCAGCATCCAGTACGGCGCCTGCGAGCTGCCGACCAACAGGGCCGCCTCGACCCCCACCACACCGGCGCTGAGCACCACGAACAGCAGGAGTGCGCGGCTCACACCCCCGGCCCCCCGAGCGATCATGGGCGCACAGTGGCACGCGGACGGACCGCTGTCGACCCCACCGCTCGGACCACGGTCCCCTCGGCCGACCGGACCTGGGCCGCTGTCGGCGGGGGCCGTGCTGATCGAGCTTCGGTCGCGATCACCCGAGCGTGCGGCGCCGGCGGGCCGCAGCCGAGACGCTGCTGTGCCCGGGGACCCAGGCCGAGCGGGTGCGGTGCCGCGCGGATCGACGTCACCGCCGTCCCGTCCACAGGCCCGTGGTCAGGTCGGTTCGAGGGCGCCGTCGAGCACGGTCGTGAGAAGTGCGTGGAGGTCCTCGGCGAGGTCGAACGGGGCCGGCTCGGCGGCGATCCACCGCATGACGGCGGAGAAGTAGCCGAGCGAGATCAGTCGGCCGACGGTGTGCGGGTCCGTCCCGCTGCGCAGCGGTGGGCGGCTCTCGGTGGCGAACACGGCGATGTCGCGGGCAAGAGGATGGTCGACCAGCGCATCCGTGTTCTTCAGGGTCACCGGCAAGACCGCGGCGGTCTCGGCGCGGGTCTCCTCGTTCAGCGCTGCGAGCGCGGCGAGATAGCTACCGAGCACCTGCCGTAGCGGTCGGTCGGTGAGGTCGCCCGGGTCGAAGGAGAGGGCTGCGCGTTGGCGGCGGCGCAGCGTCCACTCCTCGAGGAACGCGACCTTGCGCGGGAAGTGGTTGAACACGGTGGTCCGCGCCAGACCGGCTCGAGTGGCGATGTCGTCCATCGAGGTCTCGTCGTAGCCGCGTTCCACGAACAGCGCGATGGCCGCGTCGAAGACCCGGTCGCGACGCTCGTGGCGTTTACGGGTCCTCCTCGTGAGCGGAGCGTCGCCTTCCCGTGCGCCCCCCAGCGGGGCGACGAGGTCGCGGATCGTGCCTGCCGGTTCGGGCTTCATCGCGGCCAGTAGACCATGTCCGGGCCACGAAGTTGTACTCCAGTCTTGCTTCGTGGGCGGACGGCGTCCTACCCTTCGCCGCAGCGAAGGTGTACTCCAGTACGGATTCGTGACTCTGGTCGACGAGGAACGGAGAACCATGACGGCGAACCACCCCGCCGAGCACCCGGTGGACGGTGCGTACGGGCTGCTCCGGGCGGGCGCGCGGTCCCGGGCGGACGCGGTGTTCCTCCTGTTCGCCGCCGACGCCGACGAGCCCGTCGAGATCAGCTATGTCGAGCAGCTCCGACGCGCCGACGAGACCGCCGGGTTGTTGGCCGGGCTCGGTGTGGGCCCGGGGGACCGGGTTCACCTGATGACCCCGAACCGGCCCGAGTTCCTCGACGTCTGGTTCGCCTGTGCCCGGCTCGGAGCGGTCGTCGTGCCCGTCAACCCGCTGTCGACCAGCGGGGAGGTCGCCCACCAGCTCGCCGACTCGCGAGCCGTGGTCTCGGTGGTCGATCCCGCGCTGCGGGCGACGGTGGAGGCGGCAGCCGGAGACCGGGCGGTGCTGACCCTCGACGAGATCGTCGCGCGCCGCGCAGGAGCGACGCCCCCGCCGCCGCACGACCGGACCGATGTCGCGGCGATCATGTTCACCTCCGGGACCACCAGCGTCCCCAAGGGCGTGCAGGTGACCCACGCGAACTACCTGCGCGCGGGTCGTGCGGTGGCCGAGCACCTGGGTCTCACCGCCGAGGACCGGTGGCTGGTCACCCTGCCGTTGTTCCACGGGAACGCCCAGTACTACTGCCTGATGTCCGCGTTGGTCAGCGGCGCGTCGGTGGCCCTGACCTCACGGTTCTCCGCGACCGGCTGGCCACGCCAGGCCAGGGACCTGCGGCCCACGATCGCCAGCCTGTTCGCCGCCCCGATCCGGATGCTGTTGGCCAGGTCCGAGCCGGACCCGGCCGACGTCGACACCGCGTTGCGGCTGGTGCTGTTCGCGCAGAACCTCGCCGAGGCGCAGGCCGCCGAGTTCGAGGCCCGGTTCGGGGCACCGCTGGTGCAGCTCTACGGCATGACCGAGACCGTCGTCCCGCCCTTCGTGAACCCGCTCGACGAGCGCCGCCGGTGGGACTCCATCGGCCTGCCGCTGCCGGGTGTGCGGGCCCGCGTCGTCGACGAGCAGGGCGATCCGGTCCCGGCCGGGACACCGGGGGAGCTGCAGATCGGCGGGACCCCGGGGGTCGACGTCACCCCCGGCTACGACGGCCGCCCGGAGGCGACCGCCGCCCTGTTCGACGGCGAGTGGCTGCGGACCGGGGACCTCGTCCGGCTCGACGAGCTGGGCCGCGCGTTCTTCGTCGACCGGGCCAAGGACATGGTCAAGCGTGCGGGGGAGAACGTCGCCGCGAGTGAGGTCGAGCAGGTGCTCGGTGCGCACCCGGCCGTGCTGGAGAGCGCCGTGCACGGCATCCCGGACCCGGTGTACGACGAGGCGATCGTGGCCCACGTGGTGCTCCGTCCCGGATCCCGCGCGGAACCGGCGGAGCTGATCGAGTGGTGCCGGGAACGGCTGTCGCGCTTCAAGGTCCCCGAGACGGTCGTGGTGCGCGAGGAGCTGCCACGCACGAGCGTCGGCAAGATCCGCAAGGACGCGCTGCGGGCCGAGTTCGCCGCGTCGTCCTGAATCCCGAGAGGAGAACCCCGTGAAGTGGGTGACCTACGACGCCGGTGCCGGACCCCGCGCCGGCGTGCTCGACGGCGAGAGCGTGCGCGGCCTGCCGCCCGCGGTGACCGTGCTCGCCCTCCTGGAGAGCGGCGGGCTCGGCGAGGCGGGCGAGGCCGCCCGCCGCGAACCCGTCGAGGTGCTGCCGCTCGCGGCGGTGCGGCTGCTCGCCCCCATTCCGCGTCCGCCGTCCATCCGGGACGCGCTGTGCTTCCTGCAGCACATCCGCAACTGCTACCGGGCGATGGGCCGGTCCACCGAGCTGGCCCCGGCCTGGTCACAGGCGCCCGCCTTCTACTTCGCCAATCCGGCCGCGGCGGTCGGCCCGTACACCGACGTCGCCATCTCCCCGGGGTGCGAGCGCTTCGACCTGGAGCTGGAGTTCGCTGCGGTGATCGGTCGCGGTGGGCGGGACCTGCACCCGGACCGGGCCGAGGCGCACATCGCCGGCTACACGCTCTACAACGACTGGAGCGCCCGCGACCTGCAGGAACGCGACTTCACCCAGGGCATCGGGATGGGCAAGTCGAAGGACGGCGCGATCACCCTCGGTCCCGCCCTGGTGACCGTCGACGAGCTGGAGCCCTACCGCCGCGACGGGAGGCTCGCCCTGGAGCTCTCGGCCGCGGTCAACGGCGAGGAGCTGGCCCGCGGCTCGTCGTCCAGCATGGACTGGACTTTCGGCGAGCTGCTGGCCTACCTCTCCCGTGGTACGGACCTGCGCCCGGGTGACGTGATCGGCTCGGGCACCGTGCCCGGAGGCTGCCTGCTCGAGCACGTCGACACCGACAGCCCCGCGGACTGGAAGGGCTGGCTCCAGCCCGGCGACGTCGTGTCGCTGCGGGGCGAGGGGATCGGTGCGACCGAGCAGACGGTCCGTGCCGCCCCACCGCTGATCCCCCTGCGGTCGGGCTTCTGAGGCCCGACCCACCCGACCGGGACCCACCCCCCGGTGCACTTCCCGACGACGACGACGGAGAGAACGCATGACCACCAACCTGACCCATGACGTCCAACGGTCCACCCCCCGAGCGGTCGAGCTGATGAGCGCCCTGTTCGGTGGCCAGGTCCAGGACCCCTACCCGGTCTACGCCGAGCTGCGCGAGATCGGCGACGGCATCCACTGGTCCGACGACCTGCAGGCCTACATGGTCACCCGCTACGCCGACGTCCGGAAGATCGGCAGCGACCCGCGCACCTTCTCCAGCGACCTGTTCTACGACTCCGCCCCCAGCGCCCACGACCCGCAGAACCCCGAGCACCTGCGCTTCCTCGACGCGGCGTCGCGGCTGTTCATGTTCGCCGACCCGCCCGTGCACACCCGGATCCGCTCGACCTTCCGGCACGCGTTCACCCCGCAGGCCGTCGAGAATTGGCGCACGCTGATCGAGGGCGTGACCGCCGAGCTGATCGACCGCTACCCGCGCGGCGAGGAGTTCGACATCATGCCGGGCTTCGCCGCGGACGTGCCGGTCGCGGTGATCGCCGCGATCCTCGGGGTGCCGAACGAGATGCGCGGCAAGTTCCGCGAGTGGTCGTATGCGTACGCGTCCACGTTCGACCCGATCGTCCAGGGGGAGCGGCGCAGCCAGGCGATCGCCACCTCGCTGGAGCTGTTCGACTACCTGGGCGAGCTCGTCGCCGCCCGGAAGGCCGAGCCCCGCGACGACCTCATCACCACCCTCGTGCAGACCGAGACCGTCGACGGGGACACCCTGGGAGACGTCGAGCTGCTCGCCCAGCTGGCCCTGCTCCTGGTGGCGGGCAACGAGACCACCACCACGTTGATCGGCAGCGGGCTGACCCTGCTGTTCGACAATCCGGACGTGCGCGAGCGACTCGCCGAGGACATGTCGCTGCTGCCGGACGTGCTCGAGGAGATGCTGCGGATCGACCCGCCGCTGCACTTCGTCCTGCGCAAGACCGCGGTGGAGGCGCAGCTCGGCGAGCGGACCCTGCCCGCCGAGTCGATGCTCTTCCCCTGCCCGGCCTCGGCGAACCGGGACCCGCGCCGCTTCGACCGGCCGGACGAGTTCGTCGTGCCGCGCGAGGACAACAAGCACCTCGCGTTCTTCCACGGCATCCACTTCTGCGTCGGCGCGCCGCTCGCCCGGCTGGAGGGACAGGTCGTGTTCGAGCACATCCTGCGCGCCTTCCCGGACATCCGGGCGGGCGAGGCGCCCGCGGTGCGGCGGGCGTCGAACTCGATCGCCCGGGGCTGGGACGCCCGCCCGGTGGTCCTGTGAGCGACGTGGAACCGACCGTCCTCGTCCACAGTGACCAGTGCGCGGGCAGCGGCGCCTGCAGGCGGATCGCGCCGGACCTGTTCGGTGCCGACGACAAGGGCTGGGTGGTGCTGCTCGACGCGCGGCCCGGCGCCGACCGGCTCGACGACGTCCTGGAGGCGCAGGACGCCTGCCCGCTGGCGGCCATCGAGGTGCACGACGGCCAGGGGGAACCGATTGAGTGAGACCGAGACCGACGTGACGATCGTCGGCGCCGGGCCCACCGGCCTGTTCGCCGCCTACTACGCCGGGTTCCGCGGGAAGCGCGTCACGCTCGTCGACGCGCTCCCGCAGCCCGGCGGCCAGGTCAGCGCGATGTACCCGGAGAAGGAGATCCTCGACGTCGCCGGCTTCCCGGCGGTGCGCGGGCGGGAGCTCGTGGACCGGCTCGTGGCGCAGGCGGACCGCTTCGCCCCCACCTACGTCCTGGGTGAGCGCGCCGCCGAGCTCGACCGGGCAGGCGACGGCCTGGTCCTGCGCACCTCGGGCGGGCGGACCATCCGCACCCGCGCGGTCGTCGTCGCGGCAGGCATCGGGCACTCCGCGCCGCGCCCGATGTCGCCCGCCCCCGGGATCGTCGCGGGCGACATCGCCCACTTCGTGCCGGACCC
>NZ_JACBXB010000294.1 GCF_013870575.1 Pseudonocardia pini | reverse complement strand
CCCCTTCCTCGGCGATGAGATGGACCCGGACGGCCTGGCCGGTTTTGGCCTGACCTTTATATCATCGGCCCGAAAGTAGCGGTACCGGTCATGGGTCTGGGGTACGTCACCCGAGGCGGCGCGGTCAGGGTCGGAGCGACCCGATCCCCAGGTCCGACCCGGGGGCCGCCGGGGTGTCCGGCGTGGACACCGCGGGCGCCGAGTCGGCGAGGGCTTCCAGGGCGGGGACGGAGGGGGCGAAGAACAGGCCACCGGTGACGGCCCGCGAGAAGTCCAGGATGCGGTCGTGGTTGCCGGGCGGGTCGCCGAGGAACATGTTGCGCAGCATGGTCTCGGTGACGGCGGGATCGGCGGCGTAGCCGAGGAACAGCGTGCCGAACTCGCCCGCGGCGGGGCTGCCGAAGGGCATGTTGTCCCGCACGATCTGCAGCTCCTCGCCGTCCGGGCCCGTGACGGTGGTCAGCAGGCGGTGCGCGGAGGTGGGGAGGTCGGCGTCGTCGATCTCGACGTTGTCCAGCTTGCGCCGCCCGATGACCCGTTCCTGGGCGGCCGCGTCGAGGGCGTTCCAGGCGGGCAGGTCGTGCAGGTACTTCTGCACGATCGCGTAGCTGCCACCCGCGTGCTCGCCCTCGGGGACCAGCGCGGCGCGGGCGACGGCCGGGCCGGTGGGGTTCTCGGTCCCGTCGACGAAGCCGAGCAGGTCGCGGTTGTCGAAGTAGCGGAACCCCTGGACCTCGACCTCCGGCCGCAGGGCCTCGCCGAGCCGGGCGAGCACCTGGGTGGCGAGCTCGAAGCAGAGGTCGGGGCGGGTGGCGCGGAGGTGGAGGAAGACGTCGCCGGGCGTCGACGGCGCCGAGTGCACCCCGTCCAGGGCCGTGAACGGATGCAGCTCGGCGGGAGCGGGTGCGCCGAACAACCGGGGCCAGACCTCGGCACCGAACCCGATCACGCAGGAGAGCTCGGCCGCGGGCTCACGGAACCCGACGGACCGCACCAGGCCGGGCAGGTCGGCGCAGAGCTCGCGCACGGTGGTGCAGGCGGCGGGATCCTCGGGGACCACGCCGACCAGGACCAGGGCGGCGGTGCTCAACGGGGCGGTGACCGCCTGGGGCTCGGGGAGGGGGGACATCGGACTCCTGCTCCGGAGGACCCCCGCGGATCGGTTCCCCGGTCCGGTGGGGGACGACCGGGCCGCGGTGGCGGCCCCAGTGTGCCGGCGGAGGTCACCGAGGTTCGCCGGGGACGTTATCTTCTGCGGAAGAACGAGAGGAGTCACCGACGTGGCGGATGAGGTCGGATCGACCGCGGCGAGGTCGATCCAAGGTGAGCAGCAGGAGGACGCCGGCTACATCCGGGCCTCGGACGAGGACGTCGACCTGTACGTCGACCGGGTGTCCGACGAGGTGTTGGCGTGTCGCGAACGGGGTCGTCACCTGTTCCCGACGATCCGCCAGGCGGGGATCCACTTCACCGAGGTCGACGACGAGGGGCTGTTCCTGCGCCGTCTCGTGTGCACCTGCTGCGACCTCGCGGTCCGGGTGGAGCGGTGGGAGGGCGTGCGCAGGCGCGGGCAGACCCGGTTCCATCGAGTGGCGTCGACGCTCGAGTACCGGAACGGTCCGAACGGCGAGATCTATCTCGCCCCGTCCGGGCGCGGGCACATGACCCCCCGGCAGATCGGGGACTCGGTGGCGTCGAAGGCGTTGGCGGGGCAGACGCTGGCGTCGTTGCGCAAGGCGGCCCGGTCGTCGAAGGAGTCCCCGAAGCAGCAGGCGAAGGCTGCGCCGAAGTCCCGTCGCGGCGGTTCGTCGCAGTCGGCCGAGGAGGTCTGACCATGGGTGTACGCGAGATCCGGTACTGCGACATCTCCGGGGTGGAGGGGGACGTCGAGTCCCACGTCGTGCACGTCGACCAGATGCGGATCGAGATCGATCTGGCGGGGCCGGAGTACAAGAAGCTGCTGGACAAGCTCCGCCCGTACGTCGACGCGGGCCGGGTGGAGGCCTCGGTCCCGAACCTCCCGGGTGCCGGGCGGTCGCAGCCGAAGCGCTCGACCTCCACGGCGCTGACCGCCGAGCAGCGGCAGCAGGTGCGGGACTGGGCGGAGGAGAAGGGCATCGAGGTGCCGACCAACAACCGGTTCAAGGCCACGTTGGTCGAGCAGTGGCGCAAGGACACGACCCCCGATCCGGAGGACTGACGCGGTTGCCCGCGGGCTCCCCGCCACCGGATGACGCTCGGTGGCGGGGAGGCCCGGACGGGCTAGAACCAGACCTTGCGACCACCGACCGGGCGACCCGTGCGGCCGAGCACCAACAGCACCAGGCCGATGACCAGCAGGATGCCGCCGATGTAGTAGAGCAGGGAGAGGCCGGTCAGGAAGCCGACCACCAGCAGGATGAGGCCGAGGATGATCACGTGAGGCTCCGCTTCGTCGAGGTGACCTGTACACCGTGAGGTACCCGCAATCGGGCTCCCCCAATCGGGGGTAGCGACCGGCTCGATCAGCCGCGCCCGGCGGCCTGCTGCAGCTCGTCGATCCGACGGGAGGCCTCGGCCTTCGTGAGCCCGTCGAGGTTCTCGGGGGCCTCCTGCCCGGCCTGCTGCGCGAGCGTCTCGAGGTAGGAGCGCTGCGGACCCGTGATCGGCTCGTCGCCGGTCGTCCAGTCGGCAGGGTCCTTCGCCGCGGGGGTCTCGGTGGTGTCCTGGCTGTCGCGATCCGTCATGACTCGAACGTACATTCGACGTCCGGTGGCGGCCACTCGGGAGCGCCATACTGCCCCGGTGACGACCAGGTCGGTGGGTGTCGAGGAGGAGTTCCTGCTGGTGGACCCGGACAGCGGCGAGCCGCGCGCGGTCGCCGCCACGGTGCTGCGCCGAGGCGGCGGTGAGCTGACCGGGGAGCTGCAGGCCGAGCAGGTCGAGACGGCCACCGACCCCTGCCGCACCCTCGCCGAGCTGGACCGCGAGCTCCACAAGCGCCGCGGCCGTGCTCGCCTTCATCCCGTTCTCGGCACTCGTGCTGGCCCCCCTCGCGGGCCTGTCCGCGCCGGCGTTGTTCCTCCTGCAGCTCGCCGCCCTCGCCGTGGTGCCGTTCGTGTTCGCGATCGGGCTCCTGCACGGCGGGTTCGCCCGCACCGCGCCGCTCGAGGAGCTGGGGCTGTGGCTGGGCTCCGTCGACGACGGTCGGCCACCGGTGCGAGACGCCCTCGCCGCGGTGCTCGGCGACGAGTCCCTGGAGCTGTACTTCCCCTCCGGCCCCGACGGGCGGCTGCTCGACGCGGGCGGCCGGGACGCCGTACCCGAGCGGTTCGGCTCGACCGTCTCCGTCGACGCCGCGCACGGCGCGGTCGCCGTCATCGCCTACGACGACGCGCTGATCGCCGACCCGTGGCCGGTGCAGCAGGCCGGGCGCGTGGTCGCGCTGGCGTTGGAACGCGAACGGCTGACCGTGGAGCTGCTCGCGCGCCGCCGGGAGCTGCTGGAGTCCCGCTCGCGCCTGGTCCAGGTGGCCGACGAGGAGCGCCGCCGCTTCGCCCAGGACCTGCACGACCTGCTGCAGAGCAGGCTCGTGCTCGCCACGCTGCGCGCAGGCACGCTGGGCGCCGCCCCCGGCCTGGACGCGGAGCTCCGCCAGGACGCCGAGGCGTTGCGCGAGGAGCTCACCGAGGCCATCCGCGAGCTGCGCAGGCTCGTGCACGGCGTCATGCCCGCCCTGCTGCTCGAGCGGGGGCTGTTCGCCGCGGCGGAGGACCTCCTGGACCGCTGCCCGATCCCGGTGGAGGCGGACTGGCGCGGATCCTCCGCCGAGCTCCCCGCGGCCGTGTCGACCGGGGCCTACCTCATCCTCGCCGAGGCGACGGCCAACGCGGTCAAGCACTCCCGTGCCTCCGCGATCACGGTCCGCGTGGAGCGGGCGGGGGACACCCTCCTGCTCGACTTCGCGGACGACGGCGTCGGCTCCGCCGCCCCGACCGGGGCGGGCCTGCGCGGGGTGCGCGACCGCGTCGACGTCCTCGAGGGGCACTTCGAGCTGGTCAGCCCGCCGGGTGGCGGCACCCGGCTGAGGGTGCGGCTGCCGTGCGCCTGATCGTCGCGGAGGACGAGACCCTGCTCCGGGAGGGACTCGTGCTGGTCCTGGAACGGGCCGGGTTCGAGGTCGTCGGGACCGCGGCCGACGCGGTCGACCTGGTGGAGCTGGCCGAACGGGAGCGCCCCGACGTCGTCGTGACCGACATCCGGATGCCACCCGGCCGCGCGGACGACGGGCTGACGGCGGCGATCCGGATCCGGCGCACGGTGCCCGGCGCCGGGGTGGTGGTCCTCTCCCAGTTCGTGCAGCGCCGCTACGCCCTCGAGCTCATCGGGACGAACCCGTCGGGGGTGGGGTACCTGCTCAAGGAACGCATCGGCGAGGTGCGTCGGTTCGTCGACGACGTCGAGCAGGTCGGGTCCGGCGGCACGGTGCTCGACCCGGACGTCGTGCGGGTCATGATGGACCGGGCCGCCCACAAGCACGGTGACCTCGAGCGGCTCACCCCCCGCCAGCGGGAGGTACTGGAGCTGATCGCCCAGGGCCGCACCAACGCGGCGATCGCCGCCCGGCTCGGCATCGCCGAGAAGTCCGTGGTGCAGCACGCCTCCCGGATCTACGACGACCTCGGCCTGGAGGCCAACTCCGTCGACCACCGCCGCGTGATGGCGGTGATCCGGTTCCTGTCCCGGTGACCATGCCGGACACTAGGGTCGGAGCACATGAGCACGGACCAGGCGCCGCCCTCTTCCCCGGCACAGCCCCACGCGACCGCCGAGCAGGTCGAGGCCGCATGGAAGGACCCCAAGCTGGCCAACGTGCTCTACCACGACTGGGAGGCCGGGACCTACGACGAGAAGTGGTCGATCAGCTACGACGAGCGCTGCATCGACTACGCCGCGGGCCGCTTCCGGCTCGCGACGGCGTGGGACGGGCGGCCGTACGGGCACGCGCTGGAGCTCGGCTCCGGGACCGGGTTCTTCCTGCTCAACCTGATGCAGGCCGGGGTCGCCTCGCGCGGCAGCGTCACGGACCTCTCGCCGGGGATGGTGCAGGCCGCGCTGCGCAACGCCGAACACCTCGGCCTGCCCGTCGACGGCACGGTGGCCGACGCCGAGACCATCCCGTACCCGGCGGACACGTTCGACCTCGTCGTCGGACATGCGGTGCTGCACCACATCCCGGACGTCGAGCAGGCGTTCCGCGAGGTGCTCCGGGTGCTCAAGCCGGGCGGCCGGTTCGTGTTCGCCGGCGAGCCGACGACGATCGGCGACGCCTACGCCCGCAGGCTCTCCCAGCTGACGTGGAAGGCCGCGACCACGATCACCAGGCTCCCGCCGCTGCGGGGCTGGCGCCGTCCGCAGTCCGAGCTGGACGAGTCCAGCCGCGCCGCCGCGCTCGAGGCGGTCGTGGACATCCACACGTTCGACCCCGCCGAGCTGGAGCGGATGGCGTCGCGGGCGGGCGCGCGGGACGCGAAGGCCACCACCGAGGAGCTCACGGCGGCGATGCTGGGCTGGCCGGTGCGGACCTTCGAGGCCGCCGTCCCGCCCGGGAAGCTGGGCTGGAACTGGGCGATGTTCGCCTACCACGGCTGGCAGCGGCTCTCCGCGCTCGACGCGGTGCTGTCCCACGTCGTGCCGCGGCAGTGGTTCTACAACGCCCTGATCAGCGGCACCAAGCCTCGGTAGTTCTGCGGAGCCGCGGGGCCGGGGCGGGGGTGAGACTGGGCGCATGCTCCGCCCGGCGCCCGTCTTGACCCCTCCGGGCACACTGATCGACGTGGACCATCCGCTCGAGCCGCTCTGGCGCGGCGCCGTGGTGTACCGGGTGCTCACCCTGCTCACCGTGATCGGCGTGTCCGCCTTCCACTTCCGCGAGTACGCCTCGCCGGTCGGCGCCGGTGTGGTCCTCGCCGTGATGGTCGCGTGGACCGCGGTGCTCGCCCGCGCCTTCCTGACCAGCAGCCGGGACCTGCGGGCGCCCTTCGCGGTCGCCGACCTCGTCGTCTCCGCGGGGGTCATGCTCACCACCCCGCTGATCGTCACCGACACCCAGCTCGACGCGTCGGCGCCCGGGATGGGCTCGATCTGGACCTCCGGCGCCGTGCTGAGCTGCGCGATCGCCTTCCGGATCCCCGGCGGCGTGGCCTCGGCGGCCGTGATCTCCGCGGTGCTGGTGCTGGCCAAGTCCCGGGTCACGCTCACCGAGCTCAGCGACATCCAGATCCTCGTGCTGGCGGGCCTCACCGTGGGCTTCGCGTCCCAGGTGCT
>NZ_JACBXB010000293.1 GCF_013870575.1 Pseudonocardia pini | reverse complement strand
CCTCGCCCAGCGGGGTCAGGTCGATCCGGTGGTGGCCACGGACGAAGAGGGCCCCGCCGAGGACCCGTTCGAGGTCGCGCACCCGCTGGCTGAGCGGGGACGTGGCCATGTGCAGTCGCTGCGCCGCGCGCGTGAAGTTCAGCTCCTCCGCCACCGCGACGAAGTACCGGAGATGGGAGATCTGCACACGCACACTGTAGGTCCGTGTCGTCCCGACGTGACCGGAACGCGAACGTGCATGTGCGGACATTGGTCGTTCTCGCGGCGCACCGGCCCGCCTAGCGTCTCCCCCGACCGACAACGAACGTCGATGGGAGCGCCGATGAGCCGCCGACCGGTGCGGATCGCCAACTTCTCCGGCTACCTGGGGGACCGCTACACGGGTCTCGCCGAGGCGCTGGCGGGCGATCCCGTCGACGTGCTGGTCGGCGACTACCTCGCCGAGATCACCCTCGCCGGGTTGGCCGGTCGGCAGCGGCAGGGTCGACCGGGCTACGTCGAGTACTTCCTCCACCAGCTCGCACCCCAGCTGGCCACGATGCGAGACCGCGGCGTGAAGCTGGTCTGCAACGCGGGCGGGTTCGATCCCGCGGGCCTCGCCGCCGTCGTCCGCCACGAGATCGCCCGCTCCGGGGCCGGCCTCACCGTCGCCCACGTCGAGGGCGACGACGTGCTCGCCGACCTCGACCGCCTGGTGTCCGACGGGAACCCGCTGGAGCACCTGGACACCGGCGCGCCGCTGACCTCCTGGGGCATCCGGCCGATCGCGGCCAACGCCTACCTCGGCGGCTGGGGGATCACCGCCGCGCTGCGGGCGGGTGCGGACATCGTGGTCACCGGCCGGGTCGCCGACGCGTCGCTGGTCAGCGGGCCCGCGGCCTGGTGGCACGGCTGGGCCGAGGACGACTGGGACCGGCTCGCCGGGGCGGTGGTCGCCGGGCACGTCATCGAGTGCGGCCCGCAGGCCGTGGGCGGCAACTTCTCCGGGTTCACCGCGTTGGGCGACATGACCCGACCCGGCTTCCCGATCGCCGAGATCGCCGCGGACGGGTCCGGCGTCGTCACCAAGCACGCGCGCGACGGCGGGCGGGTGACCGTCGACACGGTCACCGCCCAGCTGCTCTACGAGATCCAGGGCCCGCTCTACCTCAACCCGGACGTCACCGTGGACCTGTCGGGCATCCGGTTGGCGGAGACCGGCCCGGACCGGGTCGCCGTCGGCGGCGCGGCCGGTCTGCCCGCGCCCGCCACCACGAAGGTCGCGCTGTTCGGGCTCGACGGCCACCAGGTCGTGAACACGGTCTACGCCACCGGTCCGGACGTCGAGGCCAAGGTCGCGCTGCTCGCCGACCAGCTCCATCTCGACCTCCCGGAGGGCGTCGAGCTGACCGTGACGGCCCTCGGCAGCGCCGCGCCCGACCCCGCGACCCAGTGGGACGCGACCGTGCCGGTGCGGGTGATGGCGACGGCCGCGGACGAGGCCGCGCTGGCGGAGTTCGCCGCCCGACGTCGACTCGGGAGCCTGTACCTGCAGACCTTCCCCGGGTTCTTCCACGACGGCGCGGGGATGCTCGCCAACTCGCCGTCCCCGCGGATCGACTACTGGCCCGCCGTCCTGGACGCCTCGGCGGTCGAGCACCGCGTGGTCCACGCCGACGGGCGGACCGAGGTCGTCGGCCCCCTCGCGGGAACGACCCCGGCGGCCACGCAGCCCGAGCACCCGGAACCCGCCGACTCCGACACCGGGGTGCGCACCACCCGGACGGCGCTGGCCGAGCTCGTGCACACCCGCAGCGGCGACAAGGGGGGCAACAGCAACCTCGGCGTCTGGGCCGCGGACGAGCGGGTGTGGCCCTGGCTGCGGTCCTTCCTCTCGACCGACGAGCTCCGCAGGCTGCTGCCGGAGACCAAGGAGCTCGAGATCGTCCGCCACGAGTTCCCCGAGCTGCGGGCCGTCCACTTCGTCCTGCGCGGCCTGCTCGGCACCGGGGGGTCCTCCAACACCCGGGTCGACCAGGTCGGCAAGGCGGTCGGCGAGTACCTGCGCGCCAAGCACGTCGAGGTCCCGGAGGACCTCGTGCGCGACCTCGCCCGGTCCCGCTGAGACGGCCCCCACCCCCCATCGCACCCGCTCGACGACGAGAATCGGAACCACGATGACGACCGAACCACACCACGACACGGCTCCCGCTCCCTCCCGCATGGGGAAGGTCGCGGCGGGCACCACGATCGGCACCGCGATCGAGTGGTACGACTACTTCATCTTCGGCACCGCCGCGGCGCTGGTGTTCGGGAGGGCGTTCTTCCCGGACTTCTCCCCGCTCGCGGGCACGTTGGCGAGCTTCGCCACGTTCGCGGTCGGGTTCGTGGCCCGCCCGCTCGGCGCCGCGATCTTCGGCCACTTCGGCGACCGGCTCGGCCGCAAGCCGATGATGGTGTGGACGCTGATGCTGATGGGCGTGGCCACCGTCCTGATCGGACTGCTGCCCACCTACGACACCATCGGCATCTGGGCGCCGATCCTGCTGGTCACCCTCCGGGTCGTGCAGGGCATCGGGGTCGGGGGCGAGTGGGGGGCCGCCGCGCTCATGGCGGTCGAGCACAGCCCGCCCGCGCGCCGCGGCTTCTTCGGCTCGCTGCCCGCCGCCGGTGCGCCCCTGGGCGTTCTGCTGTCCAGCGGGGTGTTCGCCGCGCTCTCCGCCACCCTGCCCGCGGGCGCGTTCGACAGCTGGGGCTGGCGGATCCCGTTCCTCATCAGCGCGGTCCTGATCGGCGTCGGGTTCTGGATCCGTGCGTCCGTGGAGGAGTCGCCGGTCTTCGAGGGTGCCGCGGCGGAGAAGACCGAGCGGTCCGGCGCACCCCTGCTCGACGTGCTGCGCACCCACCCGCTGCTCATCCTCGCCGCCGCGGGCACCTACATGGCGACCGCCGCCGCCTTCTACGTGAGCACCACCTGGGTGATCTCCTACGTGACCACCACCGCGGAGACCCATTCGCGGAGCACGGTGCTCACGGTCGGCCTGTGCGTCTCCGCCGTCAGCGTGGTGTGCAACCTCGCCTACGGCACCCTGGCCGACCGGATCGGGCGCAGGCGGCTGTTCTTCGTCGGGACGATCGCGACGGCGGCGTACGCCTTCCCCTTCTTCTGGCTGGTGGACTCCGGCAGCCTCGGTCTGTACGTCCTCGCCCTGGTCATCTCCGCGATCGTCCTCGCGGCGATCTCGGCGGCCGTCGCGTCCTACTTCGCCGAGCTGTTCCCCACGCGGGTGCGGTACTCCGGGGTCTCGCTGAGCTTCCAGGTCGCGGCCGTGATGGGCGGGGGGTTCACCCCGCTGATCTGCACCGCGCTGTACTCGTGGGTGGGGTCGACGTGGATCGTCGCGGCGTACATCGTCGCGCTGGCCCTCGTGGGCCTCGGCTGCCTGCTGGCGATCCCGCGGCTGCAGGCCGCTGAGCTGGCCACCGACCCCCTCGTGGTCGGGGACGACCTCGCGGGCGCGAAGACCGCGAGCTGAGGACGGGAGCGCGATGTACCCCGGGACCCACGCCGCCACCACGCCGGACAAGCCGGCGGCGATCATGGCCGACACGGGCGAGACCGTGACGTACGCCCAGCTCGAGGAGCGGTCCGTCCGCATCGCCCGGGTGCTGCACGGGCTGGGGCTGCGGCGGGGTGACCACCTCGCCGTCGTCGCGGCGAACGACCTGCGGATCTTCGACGTCTACTGGGCGGCCAAGCGGTCCGGGCTCTACCTGACGATGGTGAACAGCCATCTCACCCCGGCCGAGATCGCCTACATCGTCGAGGACTGCGGGGCCCGGGCACTCGTCGTGGACGCCGCGCTCGCCGTCGCCCCCGACCTCCCGCCGCTGGTCCCGCAGGTCGAGCACCTGCTGAGCCTCGGCCGGGCCGAGGGCTACCGCCCGCTCGAGGAGCTGGCCGCCCGCGAGTCGCCGGTCCCGCTCGCGGACCAGCCCCGCGGCGCGGACATGCTCTACTCCTCGGGCACCACCGGACGGCCGAAGGGCATCCTCCCGCCGCTGCCGGAGGAGCAGGTCGACGAGCCGGGGGACCGTCAGGTCGCCTCGACCCAGCGGGTCTGGGGCGCGGGCCCGGAGGACGTCTACCTCTCACCCGCGCCGCTCTACCACGCCGCCCCGCTGCGGACGTGCACCGCGGTGCAGGCGCTCGGCGGCACCGTGGTGGTGATGCGCAGGTTCGACGCCGAGGAGGCGCTCGCGCTCATCGAGCGGTACCGGGTCACCTACAGCCAGTGGGTGCCCACGATGTTCGTGCGCATGCTCAAGCTCCCCGAGGACGTGCGTGCGCGGTACGACGTCTCGAGCCTGCGGCTCGCCGTGCACGCGGCGGCGCCGTGCCCCCCGGACGTCAAGCGCCGCATGATCGAGTGGTGGGGCCCGATCGTCGACGAGTACTACTCGTCGACCGAGCTCAACGGCATGACCGTCGTGCGCTGCGCGGACTGGCTGCGCAAGCCCGGGACGGTGGGCCGGGCGGTCCTCGGCGTCGTCCGGATCTGCGCGGACGACGGCCGCGAGCTCCCGGTGGGCGAGGTCGGCACGGTCTACTTCGAGCGGGACGAGCTGCCGTTCCGCTACCACAACGCGCCCGAGAAGACCCGCGCCGCGCAGCATCCGCACCATCCGACGTGGACCACGACCGGGGACCTGGGGCGGCTCGACGAGGACGGGTTCCTGTTCCTCTCCGACCGCCGGACCTTCCTGATCATCTCGGGCGGTGTGAACATCTACCCCCAGGAGATCGAGAACGTGCTGGGTGAGCACCCGGCCGTGCTCGACGCGGCGGTGATCGGCGTGCCCGACGAGGAGATGGGGGAGTCGGTCCTGGCGGTGGTCCAGACCGTCCCCGGGCGGGACCCCGACGAGTCGCTCGCCGCCGAGCTGCTGGACCACGTGCGGTCGCGGCTCGCCCGGTTCAAGACGCCGCGGCGGATCGTCTTCAGCCGGACCCTGCCCCGCACCCCCACCGGCAAGCTGGCCAAGGGTGAGCTGCGGGACCTGTACGTATGAGACCGATCGTGGAGGAGCGGGCATGCTGATCCAGGCCGCGGTGCTCCGGTCGGCGGATGCGCCGTTCGCCGTCGAGCCGGTCGAGCTCCCCGAGCCGGGGCCCGGCCAGGTCCTGGTGCGGATCGCCGGGACCGGTTTCTGCCACACCGATGTGCTCCCGCGTGTCCCGGGCTTCCGGGGTGCGCCACCGCTGATCGCGGGGCACGAGGGCGCGGGGACCGTCGTCGCCGTGGGGCCGGGGGCGACCGTCGAGGTGGGCACCCCGGTGCTGCTGTCCTTCGACTCCTGCGGCCGGTGCGCGAACTGCCTCGGCGGTCATCCCGCGTACTGCGACTCGTTCTACGCGCTGAACCTCACCGGCCGCGGCGGTCCGGGCGCCGTGCAGGCCCGCGACGGCGCAGGCCGCGAGGTCGCGGCGCGGTGGTTCGGCCAGTCCTCGTTCGCCACGCACGCGCTGGCCGGGTCGCGCACCGTCGTCCCGGTCGACCCCGACCTGCCGCTCGAGCTCCTCGGCCCGCTGGGCTGCGGCATCCAGACCGGCGCGGGCTCGATCCTGATCGCCCTGGGGGTCACCGCGGGCAGCACCGTCGCGGTCTACGGGGCGGGCGCGGTCGGCCTGGCCGCCGTCATGGCGGCGAAGGTCGCGGGGGCCGCGGCGATCGTGGCGGTGGACCTGCACGACTCGCGGCTGGAGAAGGCGCTGGAGCTCGGGGCGACGCACGTCGTGCGCGGGGACTCGGACCGGGTCGTCAAGGAGGTCCAGGCCGCGACCGGCGGGGGAGCGCACCGTGCGCTGGACACCACCGCGGTCCCCGCGGTGATCGCCGCGGGTGTGGAGGGACTGCGGCCCAGGGGCACGATCGGCCTGGTGGGGGCCGGTGCGGGCGCCCGGGACCTCGTCCTCGCCCCGTCGGCGTTGACCATGGGCAAGTCGGTCACGGGCATCCTCGAGGGCGACGCCGTGCCCCAGCTGTTCCTCCCCCGGCTGATCGAGCTGTGGCGCCAGGGGCGATTCCCGTTCGACTCGCTGGTCCGCACCTACCCGCTGGCCGAGATCGACCGGGCGGAGCGGGACGCGGCGGCCGGGACGACCATCAAACCGGTGCTGCTGCCGGGAGAGGGCTGAACCATGCACGTGCGCAAGGAGCTCTACATCGGTGGCGCGTGGCGGGCTCCCGCCGCGGGCGGCACGATCACGATGGTCGACCCGGCCACCGAGGAGGAGTCGCCTTCGATGGTTCGGGGGGCCGTCACGC
>NZ_JACBXB010000292.1 GCF_013870575.1 Pseudonocardia pini | reverse complement strand
CTCGGAGGGTGGGCGGCGGCGGGCCGTCCGCATGCCGCCGACCTGCGGATCCTCGCCGTGCCGAGCGGTGCGGACCTGCCGGGGGACGGCGTCGTCGTGGAGAAGGAGCTCAGCAGGCTCGTCGTCTCCCCGGCCTGACCCGGGTCAGGTGGGGATGAGGCGCACCAGGGGGATCTCGCGGTCCGTGCGCCTCTGGTAGCCCGCGTAGTTGCGGTAGCGACCGGCGATCCGGGCCCAGAGCTCCGGGCGCTCCTCCGGCCCCACGATCTCGGCGCGCATCGGCCGCTCGGGCCCGCCGCGGACCGAGACCCGGACGGCGGGCTCGGCGCGCAGGTTGAGGAACCAGGCCGGGTGCCGGTCGTCGCCACCCCGTGAGGCGACGACGACCAGCGTGTCCGCCTCGGTGACCGGCGCGGTGAGCAGGACCGACCGCGGTTCGCCGGTGCGGCGGCCGACGGTCGTCAGCTCCACGACGGGCATGTCGCCCGCCGCGTAGCCCACGCGCCCACCGGTCACCTTCAGCAGGGCCCGGTGCACGGCGTTCATGCCCTTCAGGAAGCGATCGGTCGGCACGAGCCGCAGGGTAGCCGCACGCGCGGTGGACCCTGTCGGTGGACCTGGACCGCCGTGGCGGTCGGCCGCGGGCCCCTCGCGGAGGCCTGACCCCGAGGGCCGGGCGGCCCCGTCGCCGCCCGGGCCCGGTCAGCCCGCGTGCTTCTCGATCACGCTGCCGAGGCGGGGGAGGGCCTCCACCACGTTCTTCTGCGCGTTCGGGCGCAGCTTGGCGTAGGCCTTCTTCAGCGCGTCCGACGACGAGCCCTCGGCCCGCCGGTCGGTGACGGCGAGCAGGGCGTCGGCGGCCTCGCCCTCGCGGCTGACGAGGTAGCTGCCGAAGTCGGCGGCCGGGTTGGCCTTGTACTCGGCGTAGAAGGGCTGCAGGGCGCCTGCGAACTGGGGGAGCATCCGGTCCACCGCGGCCGGGACGACACCCGGGCGGATCTTGGTCACGGTCTGGAAGCCCAGCTTCACCGCGGCGCCGGACATCCCGCTCTTGTCCTTCACCTCCTGCCCGACCAGCTCCTGCAGGTCGGCGACGACGGCCGGGCGGCGGGCCGGGTCGGTCAGGATCGTCTCGAGATCACTCACGGGGGCTCGTCCTTCCTCTCGCGGCATCGGGGTGCCGCGGATCCGACGGGGAACGGCGCGAAGGTAGTACACCGATGTGATTCCGCCTGCAGCCCCCATCGCACGACGCCCACCGCCCCGTGCGTTATGGAGCCCACACCTGTCGTCTCCGATCCCGCAGACGACAGGTGTGGCTCCATGACGCGCCTCAGCCGGCGAGGGCCAGGGCGAGGGGGAGGACGGCCGGGGCGCCGGCCCGGCGGAGCGTGCGGGCCGCCACCGTCATGGTCCAGCCGGAGTCCACGACGTCGTCGACCAGCAGGACCGGACCGCCCACGCCGGACAGGTCGGGGGCCTCACCGAGACCCGACCACACCGCCGCGAGCCGCTGCGCCGAGTTCTCGTGCGCCCCGGGCCGGTCGCCGACCGGGGCGAGCGTGCCGAGCAGCGGGAGCCGCCCGATCTCGGAGATCCGCCGGGCCAGGTGCTCCAGCTGCCCCGGCCGGGTGCGGGAGCCGATCCCGACCACACCGACCGGGCGTTCGGCCCAGTCCCACCCGGCGAGGACGCGGACCACCGCGTCGAGCAGGTCCTTCGGGACCGGCTGGTCCGGGCCCGTGAGCAGCTCGCGCAGCCGGGTGCCCCAGCCGATGTCCGACAGCCGCCCGACGGCCCGACCGGGCTCCGCCAGCTCGTCCGCCTTCAGCCGGCCGGACACGGGCACGGCGAGCTCCTTCATGCCGCTGGGCCACATCTTGCGCGGTGCGAGCTCCACACCCGGCTTCCGGAGCCGTTCCGCCGCGGCGGAGGCGGCCTCGGCGGAGACCTCCGGCGACCAGACGGAGTCACTGCAGACATCGCACCGGCCGCACGGGGTGGGGTCGGGGTCGTCCAGTTGGCGGCGCAGGAACACCAGCCGGCACTCGGTGGTCGTCAGGTAGCCCAGCATCGCCTGCTGCTCGGCCTTGCGGGCGGCGGCTATCCGCTGGTGTCGCTCCCGGTCGTACACCCACTCGGCGCCGGTGCCGATCCAGCCGCCCTTCACGCGCTTGGCGGCGCCGTCCGAGTCCAGGACCTTGAGCAGCATCTCCAGCCGGGTGCGGGAGAGGTCCACCCGCGTCTCCAGCGCCGCCGTGGACAGCGGCTGGTCGGACAGCGCGGCCAGGGTCTGGCGGACCAGCGGCTCGGCGGGGAAGGCGAGCGAGGCGAAGTACGCCCAGATCTCCCTGTCCTCCTGCCCCGGCAGCAGCACCACCTCGGCGCGCTCCAGCGCACGCCCGGCACGCCCGATCTGCTGGTAGTAGGCCACCGGCGAGGACGGCGCCCCGAGATGCAGCACGAACCCCAGGTCGGGCTTGTCGAACCCCATCCCGAGCGCGGACGTGGCCACCAGGGCCTTCACCCGGTTCGCCAGCAGGTCCGCCTCGGCGTCGAGGCGCTCCTCCGCGTCCGTCTTCCCGGTGTAGGCGCGCACGGCGTGCCCGCGCTCGCGCAGGAACTCGGCGACCTCCTCCGCGGCCTGCACCGTGAGCGTGTAGACGATCCCGGCGCCGGGCAGCTCGTCCAGCCGCGAGGCCAGCCACGCCAGCCGCTCGGCCGGGGACTTGATGTCCACCACCGAGAGCCGCAGCGACGCCCGGTCCAGCGAGCCGCGCAGCACCAGCGGCTCGCCCGACTGCAGGCCCAGCTGTTCGGTGACGTCGGTGACCACGCGGTCGTTCGCCGTGGCCGTGGTGGCGAGCACCGGGATCCCGGCGGGCAGCTCGGCGATCAGGTTCCGCAGCCGCCGGTAGTCCGGCCGGAAGTCGTGCCCCCAGTCCGACACGCAGTGCGCCTCGTCCACCACGAGCATCCCGGCGGTGCGGGTCAGCTCCGGCAGCACCCGGTCCCGGAAGTCCGGGTTGTTGAGCCGCTCCGGGCTCACGAGCAGCACGTCCACCTCGCCGGCCGTGATGTCGGCGTAGGTCTGCTCCCACTCGTCGAGGTTCGCCGAGTTGACGGTGACGGCCACGATCCCGGCCCGGGTGGCCGCGTCGATCTGGTTGCGCATCAGCGCCAGCAGCGGCGAGACGATCACCGTGGGCCCGGCGCCCTGCTCCCGCAGCAGGGCCGTGGCCAGGAAGTACACCGCGGACTTGCCCCAGCCGGTGCGCTGCACGACGAGCGCGCGCCGGTGCTCGGCGACCAGGGCGTGGATCGCGGTCCACTGGTCCTCCCGCAACCGGGCACCCTCACCCGCGAGGGTCTGCAGCAGCTCCTCGGCGCGGGAGCGGAGATCGGGCTCTGTCGTCGTCACGCACCCATGCTCCCCTGCACCCCCGACAGTCCCGGATCCCGCCCGTGACTCGTCCCCATGTGACGCACCACTCACCCGGAAACTGAACGTCCGATCGGTTTACCACTGGGCGTATTCGGGGTGCACCAGGCACGATGAACGTGTGAAGGCCACCCAGTCACCGCTCTTCGGTTCGGTCGACGAGGTCACCGAGCGCCTGGCGGGCGTCGGCTACCTCGCGTCGACGGCCGTCGCGACGACCGTGTACCTCGCCGACCGGCTCGGCAAGCCCCTCCTGGTGGAGGGCCCCGCGGGCGTCGGCAAGACCGAGCTGGCCAAGGCGGTCGCCGCCGCCACCGGCTCCGGGCTCGTCCGCCTCCAGTGCTACGAGGGGATCGACGAGGCACGGGCGCTCTACGAGTGGAACCACGCCAAGCAGCTGCTCCGGATCACCGCGGGCCAGGGGAACGAGGACTGGGACGCCACCCGGGACGACGTCTTCTCCGAGGAGTTCCTGCTCCCGCGCCCGTTGCTCACCGCGATCCGCCGGGACGAGCCCACCGTCCTGCTGATCGACGAGATGGACAAGGCGGACGTCGAGGTCGAGGGCCTGCTCCTGGAGGTCCTGTCGGACTACCAGGTCTCCATCCCCGAGATGGGCACGGTCACCGCCACCCGCAAGCCCTTCGCGCTGCTCACCTCCAACTCCACGCGCGAGCTGTCGGAGGCGCTCAAGCGCCGCTGCCTGTTCCTGCACCTCGACTTCCCCGATGCGGACCTCGAACGCCGGATCGTGCTCAGCAGGGTCCCCGAGCTCCCCGGGGCACTGGTCGACGCGCTGGTCCGCACGGTGCGCGTGCTGCGCGCGATGGAGCTGCGCAAGGTCCCCTCGGTCGCCGAGACCATCGACTGGGGCCGCACCCTGCTGGCCCTGGGCATGGACACGCTCGACGACGACGCCGTCCGGACCACCCTGGGCGTCGTCCTGAAGCACCAGTCGGACCAGGTCAAGGCGAACGCGGAGCTTCGGCTGAACTGAGGGAGCACGGACATGGGCGCGGTCAAGGGCGGGGTCAACGGCATCGAGGTGCCGGAACACGGCCTGCCGGGCCATCTCGTCGCGTTCGTCGGGGCGCTGCGGACCCACGGGGTCTCGGTCGGCCCGGGCGAGACGGTCGACGCCGCGGAGGTCGTCGCGGCGCTGGACCTGCTGCGCCGCCGTGAGCTGCGCGAGGGCCTCGCCTCGGCGCTGCTGCGCCGCTCCGGGCAGCGCGCGGTGTTCGACACCCTCTTCGACCTCTACTTCCCGCCCGCGCTCGGCGCGGCCACCGGCGGCTTCGAGGTCCCCCGCGTGGAAGGCGAGGACGGCGAGCCCGGGCCCGTCGACGTCGACGCGCTGCGGGAGCTGCTCGCCGAGCTGCTGAAGAACGGGGACGAGGAGAAGCTCCGCGAGCTCGCCCGCGCCGCCGTGGACGCGCTCGGCAACGCCGGCGCCGCCGGGACGGGCGTCCAGGGTGCGAACCGGCAGCCGAGCTGGTCCGCCTACCAGGCGCTGCGCCTGATGTCCCCGGAGACGCTCCTCGCCCAGATCATGGACGGGCTGCGCCAGGACGGGGACGACGACTTCACCGACGAGGTCCGCCGCCGCGAGATCCGGGACCGCATCGCGCAGTTCCGCAAGCTCGTGCAGGACGAGGTGCGCCGCCGCTCCGCCGAGCAGCGCGGCCGCGACCAGGTGGCCAAGACCGCCGTGCCGAAGCAGGCCGAGCAGGTCGAGTTCCTGTCCGCCTACGCGGAGCAGCTCACCCAGCTCCGGCGCACCGTGCACCCGCTCGCGCGCAGGCTGGCGAGCCGGCTCGCGGTGCGCCGCAAGCACGCCAAGCGCGGCACCCTCGACATGCGCCGCACCCTGCGCCGGTCGATGTCCACCGGAGGCGTCCCGATGAAGCCCGCCTACCGGACCCGGCGGCCGGGGCGGCCGGAGCTGGTCATCCTGTGCGACGTCTCGGGGTCCGTCGCCGGGTTCTCCCACTTCACGTTGTTGCTGGTCCAGGCGCTGCGTGAGCAGTTCTCCAAGGTCCGGGTGTTCGCGTTCGTGGAGAAGACGGACGAGGTCACGCACCTCTTCGAGCCGGGTGCCGAGCTCTCGGGTGTGATGCAGCGGGTGCTGCGCGAGGCCGACCTCACGGCCTTCGACGGGCACAGCGACTACGGCCACGCGCTCGGCAGCTTCGCCGAGCACTGGGGCGAGGCGATCACGTCGAAGACCTCGCTGCTGATCCTCGGGGACGCCCGCACGAACTACCGGGACCCGAACCTCACCGTCCTGCGCCGGGTCGTCTCGCAGGCGCGGCACGCGCACTGGCTCAACCCCGAGCCGCGCAGGCAGTGGGGGACGGGGGACTCCGCCGCGACGCGCTACGCGGAGGCCATCCCGATGCACGAGTGCCGCACCGCGGGTCAGCTGGCGGACGTCGTCGAGGGCCTGCTCCCCGTCTGAGCCGGGTCGATGATCGCGGCGAGGACGCTCCCGGCGCGGAGCAGCGCGAGCGTTCGGCGTCCCAGGGCGTCGAGCCGGGCGGCCAGCGCCTCGAGCGGATCGCCCACCTCCTGCCACTCGCGGACGGCGGCGAGGGAGCGCCGGACCTCGGGGATGCGGTACCCGGCGGCCCGCAGCGCCGCGGTGATGCGAGCCTCCCGGATGGCGGGCAGGGGATAGCGTCGCGCCGATCCCGCACTCGTCGCCACGCGCTCGGGGGTCACGAGGCCCTCCTGCTCCCAGAAGCGGAGCGTCGACGCGCGGACCCCGAGCGCGCCTGCCAGCTCGGTGATGGTCATCGCGTCCCCGGCGGCCGACGGGGCGTCGGTCGCGGTCTCGGCCCGGATGGCCCGCAGCGCCTCCTGGGCCGCCAGCGCCTCGGCCCGC
>NZ_JACBXB010000291.1 GCF_013870575.1 Pseudonocardia pini | reverse complement strand
TACCTCTGCTACGAGGGCGCGGAGAAGATCTGGGAGAAGCTCTCCGGGCACGAGGCCGCCGACGTCGGCTACACCGGCGCCCGCTTCGGTGGGTCCTCGCGCCGCCGTCGGGACAAGGAGGCCAACCCGGAGCCGATCCGGGTGGTGCCCGAGCCCGTGCTCCCGCCGCTGCCCGCCGCCGAGGACGACCCCTACCCGGTCGAGGGCGAGGAGGGTCGGTCGCTCGCGGTGCGGCCGTACTTCTACACCAAGGGCCGCACGCGTTCCCGTTACGAGCTGGCGATCGAGACCCTGGTGTCCACGCCCGCCGCCGCGTTCACCCGCGCCGAGCTCGCCGAGCACCGCGCGATCCTCGACCTCTGCCGCGAGCCCCGCTCGATCGCCGAGGTCGGCGCGATCATCGGCATGCCGCTGGGGGTGGCCCGGGTCGTCGTCGGGGACCTGGCGGTGACCGGCGGGCTCGAGGTGCACAGCACCGTCTCGGCCGAGGGCCCGGACGTCGCGTTGATGGAGCGGGTGCTGGCGGGGCTGCGCAAGCTGTAGGCCCGCACCACCGGGCCCGACCTGCCCGGTCGGGCGGGTCCGCCGAGCGGACCCGCCCCGGATGTGGCACAACTCGTCCATGAGCGAGCTCCTGGCCCCGCCCGTCCCGGTCCTCCCCACGCCCTTCCACACCCCCGAGCGCGAGAAGCTCCAGGAGCAGGCACGGGTCTTCGCCGCCGAGCGCGTGCTCCCCGTCGCGGACGAGCTGGACAAGGTCAAGGGCGAGATCCCGCGGTCCCTGCTCGACGAGATGGCGGAGCTGGGCTACTTCGGGATCACCGTGCCGCGCGAGCACGGCGGGCTCGGGCTCGGGGCCTTCGAGTACTGCATGATCGCGGAGGAGCTGGCCCGCGGCTGGATGAGCGTGGGCAGCATCATCGCCCGTGCGCAGGGGGCCGGCACCGGGGTGGCGGACGAGTCGCGGCGCGCCGAGCTGCTGCACCGCAGCGCCGCGGGCACCTGGATCGGGGCGATCGCCCTCTCCGAGCCCGCGGCGGGCTCCGACCTCGCCGCCGTCGCCACCCGCGCGGAGCGCGACGGGGACGAGTTCGTGATCACCGGCCGCAAGCGCTGGACCGGCAACGCCAAGGCCGCCGACTTCATCCAGGTGCTGGTGCGCACCGCCGACCCGGAACCGGGGGAGCGGCGCTCGGCGGGCCTGGCCACCCTCGTCGTCGAGAAGGAGCGGGACGCCTTCCCCGCGGGCCTGACCGGCACCCCGATCGACAAGATCGGCTACCACGGGTTCGTCACCTGGGACCTCGAGTTCGACGGCCTGCGGGTCCCGGTGGGCAACCAGCTCGCCAGCGGCGACCAGGGCTTCGCGGACACGCAGCAGTGGCTCAACATCGCCCGGGTGCACACGGCGGCGCGCGCGGTGGGGCTCGCGCGGGCCGCCGTCGAGGACTGCGTGCTCTACCTACAGGAACGCGAGCAGTTCGAGCATCCGATCGGCGACTTCCAGGCGGTCCGGTTCCGGTTGGCGACGATGGCGGCGCGCGTCGAGCAGGCCCGGTCCTTCTACCAACACGTGGCCCACCGGCTGGACCAGGGCGAGCCGTGCGAGCGGGAGGCCGCCATGGTCAAGCTGCTGGCCACCGAGATGGCCGCGGAGGTGACCGGGGACGGCATCCAGCTGCACGGCGGCAACGGCTACACCACCGAGCACCGGGTCGAGCGCTACTGGCGGGACGCCCGCCTCACCACGATCTTCGAGGGCACCAGCGAGATCCAGCAGAAGATCATCGCCGACCGGCTCCTCCCGCGCAGCCCGCTGGGCTGACACCTGTCATCATCCGGGGGCCGCGAGGAGGTGGGCCCGTGCCCGAGCAGAGTGCCGCCGAACAGGTCACCGACCATCCGGCGCTCGACGTCCTCGCCCGGGTCGGGCTCGTCGCGTACGGGCTGGTGCACCTGCTGATCGCGGCGCTGGCCGTCCGGATCGCCTTCGGGGCGGGTGGGCAGGCGGACAAGGCCGGTGCGCTGCAGGCCGTCGCCGCGACCGGGGTGGGCCGCGCGGTGCTGTGGCTCGTGGTCGGGGGGCTGGTCGCCCTGGTCGCGGACCGGCTCGTCGAGGCGGTGTGGGGGCACCGGGGGCTGCCCTGGGTGTCGCGGCTGCGCCGGACCGCCGTGGACCTCGCCGAGGCCGTCGTGTTCGCGCTGCTCGCCAAGACGGCGGCCGACGTGGCCGCGGACGGGGGAGCGGAGCCGTCGTCGACCCCGTTGCCGACCATGCTCCTCGGGCTGCCGGGCGGACCGGTCCTGTTGGGGGCCGCGGGCGTCGGGGTGGTGATCGTCGCCGGGTACGCCGCCTACCGCGGGCTCAGCGGCGCGTTCCGCCGCGACCTCGACCTCCGCGGGGCCGGGCTGCGGCGGTCGCTGCTGGTGATGAGGCTCGGCCGCGTGGGGTGGACTGCGCTCGGCACCGCCTACGTCCTGTCCGGCGCGCTGCTCGTGGTCGCGGCGGTGCAGCACGACCCCGCTCAGCCCGTGGGCCTCGACGCCGCGTTGAAGGGGTTGAGCGAGCACACCCTCGGCCCGCCCGCGCTCGTGGTGCTGGCCGCGGGGCTGGCGGTGTTCGCGGTGTACTCGCTGTTCCAGGCGCGGCATCGGGCGGGGTGAGGGGTGGGTTCTTGATCGCACGTTTCGTGCGCTGAGCGCGGGAAGATCGTTGTTGGGTGCGGTGGGGGTGGTGGGGTGCTGCACGGTCGCACGTTTCGTGCTGTCAGCGCGGCATGATCGCCGTTTGCGTGCACCCAGCGCGACCTGCAGGGTCGTCATCGCCGATAGCGTGCACTCAGCGCTGTCCTCACCACACTCAGAGCACTCAACCCGCGATCAAGCAGCGCTGACAGCACGAAACGTGCGATCTTGTCGGCTCACACCCAGACCGCCCGAGCGGCACCCGCGTCCGACCCTCCGGCCTGAGATCGCACGTTTCGTGCTCTCAGCGCTGTCGCCACCGCGCTGACAGCACCCGACCCGCGATCAAGCAGCGCTGACCGCACGAAACGTGCGATCTTGGAGCGCGACCGCCCCCCACCCCCGTCTCAGTCCCCGAACCCACTGATCCACACCACGGCCTCGCCCGCCTCGTCGGAGGCGGTGAGGTCGACCTCCGCGGTGATGGCCCAGTCGTGGTCGTCCTCGGGGTCGTCGATGACCTGGCGGACCAGCCAGCGCTCCGGCTCCTCCACGATGTCGATCATCTTGGGGCCGCGGGCGTCGGGGCCGATGCCGATGCCCCCGTAGCCGTGCAGGGCGAAGAAGGGCTCGAACGCCGAGCGCCACCGGTCCGCGGTCCAGCCCGCGGCGGAGTCCAGCTCGCCCAACAGGTCCCAGCGGTTGAGCGAGGCCAGCTCCACGCGTCGGAACAGCGCGTTGCGGACCAGGACCCGGAAGGCCCGGGCGTTGCGGGTGACCCCGGCCGGAGCGGCACCCACGGCGTCGATCGACGGCGGCGCCGTCTCGTCCGCCACCCCGCCGCCCGCGGCGAGCTCCGCCCACTCGTCGAGCAGCGACGAGTCGACCTGTCGCACCAGCTCGCCGAGCCACTCGATGAGGTCCGTGAGCTCCTCGGTGTGCGCGTGCGAGGGCACCGTCTGGCGCAGCGCCCGGTAACAGTCCGCGAGGTACCGCAGGACCAGCCCCTCGGACCGCGCGAGCTGGTAGTGCGACACGTACTCGTGGAAGGTCATCGCCCGCTCGGACATGTCCCGCACCACGGACTTCGGCGAGAGCCGGGCGTCCTCCACCCACGGCGCACCCCGCCGGTAGGTCTCCAACGCGCCGGAGAGCAGCTCGTCGAGGGGCTTGGGGTACGTGACCTCCTCGAGCAGCGCCATCCGCTCCTCGTACTCGATCCCGTCCGCCTTCATCGCGGCGACGGCCTCGCCCTTGGCCTTGTTCTGCTGGGCGTGCAGGACCTGGCGGGGGTCGTCGAGCGTCGCCTCGACCACGGAGACCATGTCCAGCGCGTACGAGGGCGACTCGCGGTCCAGCAGCTCGAAGGCCGCCAGCGCGAACGGCGAGAGCGGCTGGTTCAGGGCGAAGTCCAGCTGCAGGTCCCCGACGACGCGCACGGACCGCCCCTCGGCGTCGGGCGCGGGGAGCTTCTCCACGATCCCCGCGGCCAAGAGCGCCCGGTAGATCTGGATCGCCCGCAGGATGTGCCTGCGCTGCCGCGGCCGCGGCTCGTGGTTGTCCTCCAGTAGGTGGCGCATGGCGGTGAACGCGTCCCCGGGCCGGGAGATCACGTTCAGGATCATCGCGAAGGTGACCTGGAAGTGGCTGGTCAGGGCCTCGGGTTGGGCGGCCTGCAGCTTCTCGAAGGAGGTCTGTGACCAGCCGACGAACCCGTCCGGCGCCTGGACCCGGACCACCCGGCGGCGCTTCTTGACGTCGTCTCCCGCCTTCGCCAGCCGCCGCGCGTTCTCGATCTCGTGCTCCGGCGCCTCGGCCACCACGGTGCCGAGCGTGTCGTACCCCGCCCGGCCCGCCCGGCCCGCGATCTGGTGGAACTCGCGCGCCTTGAGCGGTCGGGTGCGCACGCCGTCGTACTTCGCCAGCGCCGTGAACAGCACGGTCCGGATCGGCACGTTGATGCCCACGCCGAGGGTGTCCGTGCCGCAGATGACCTTGAGCAGCCCGGCCTGGGCGAGGGTCTCCACCAGCCGCCGGTAGCGGGGGAGCATGCCGGCGTGGTGGACCCCGATCCCGTGCCGGACCAGCCGGGACAGGGTCTTGCCGAAGCCCGCGGTGAACCGGAAGGAGCCGATCAGCTCCGCGATCGCGGCCTTCTCCTCCTTGCTGGTCACGTTCACCGACATCAGCGACTGCGCGCGCTCGACGGCCGACTGCTGGGTGAAGTGCACGATGTAGACCGGCGCCTCGTGGGTCTGCAGCAGCTCGGTGATCGTCTCGTGCAGCGGCGTGACGACGTACCGGTAGAACAGCGGGACCGGCCGCTCCACCGACGTGATCTCGACCGTCTCGCGCCCGGTCCGCCGGGTGAGGTCGTCCCGGAAGAACGCCGTGTCGCCCAGCGTGGCGCTCATCAGCAGGAACTGCGCCTGCGGGAGCTCGAC
Organism: Pseudonocardia pini; assembly: GCF_013870575.1. GTDB lineage: Bacteria > Actinomycetota > Actinomycetes > Mycobacteriales > Pseudonocardiaceae > Pseudonocardia > Pseudonocardia pini. The sequence goes on along the minus strand of NZ_JACBXB010000291.1, from coordinate 1,228 downwards.
CAGCGGGACCTGCCAGGCCCAGCCGCGGTGCGGGTCGGCGTAGAAGTGGAACTCGTCCATCACCACGGAGCCCACGTCCGCCCGCGCCCCCTGCCGCAGCGCGATGTTCGCGAGGATCTCCGCGGTGCAGCAGATGATCTCCGCACCCTCGTTGACGGCCGCGTCCCCGGTGAGCATGCCGACCTTGTCCGCGCCGAAGACGTCGATCAGGGCGAAGAACTTCTCGCTGACCAGCGCCTTGATCGGCGCGGTGTAGAAGGTCCGGGCCCCGCGCGCGAGCGCGGCGGCGTGCGCCGCCATGGCGACCAGCGACTTCCCGGAGCCGGTGGGCGTGGAGAGGATGACGTTGCCGCCGGTCGCGATCTCCAGCAGCGCCTCCTCCTGCGCCGGGTACAGCGACAGGCCCCGCTCCTCGAAGGCCCACTCGGCGAAGGTCTCGACGAGGGCCTCGGGATCGTCACCGGGCGGCAGTCGGTCCGTGAGCAGCGCAGAAGTCATGATGGGCACGATTGTCCACCCGCCACCCGTCGCAGATCACGGCTCCCTGGGCGCGCCGGTGCCACCGTACGGCCGAAAGGGTGACGATCCGCCGGTCAGGACCGGTCGGCGCGGCTACGGTGGGTGCCGTGAGAGGGCGGGGAGCGGGCAGCGGCATGCCCGAGGTCGTCCCGCCCATGCTCCCCTCCCAGGGGGACCTGCAGGACGGCGACCGGGGCGAGTGGGCCGTCGAGTTCGCGTGGGCGGGCTTCCGCTGTGTGGCCTACGCCGAGCCCGGCCGCGTCCGGCTGCTCTCCTCCACCGCCCGTAGCGTGACCAACAGCTTCCCCGAGCTCGCCGTGCTGGGGGACCGGGTCCGGGGGTCGGGGATGGTGCTCGACGGCGTGGTCGTCGCGTTGGACGACGCGGGCCGCCCCTCGCGGCGGCCGCTGATGCGGCGGACCTCCACCGTCGCCCCGTCGGGTGCGCTGCAGGCCCGCGTCCCCGTCGGTTTCGTGGTGACCGACCTGCTGTGGCTCAACGGCCGCACGCTGCTGCGCAGGCCCTACCACGAGCGCCGGGAGCTGCTGGAGGACCTGGGGATCGCCGGGGAGCCGGTGTTGGTGCCGCCCTCGCACCCGGCGTCGGAGGCGGCGTTCGTGATGGAGGCGGCCGAGCGCTACGGGCTGGACGGGCTGCACCTCAAGCGCGTGGACGCGGCGTACAAGTCCGGCCGCCGCACCCGGGACTG
>NZ_JACBXB010000290.1 GCF_013870575.1 Pseudonocardia pini | reverse complement strand
GTCCGGCCGGTGGCGGTGACGGCCCCGGTGGTGATCAGTCCGGCAGCGACCAGTCCGGTGGCGGTCGGTCCGGCGGGGACCAGCCTGGCAGTGATCAGTCCGGCGGCGATCAGCCTGGCAGCGATCAGTCCGGTGGCGGTCGGTCCGGCGGCGTCGAGCCCGGCGGCGACGAGCCGAGCTCGAACGACCCCGACAGGTCCTCCGACCCCGACAGGTCCTCCGACCCCGACAGGTCCTCCGACCCCGACAGGTCCTCCGACTCAGACAGGTCCTCGGCGGCGACCGACGACCGGAGCGGGAGCGACACGGAGCCAGAGGGCTCCTCCTGAACTCGCGGGTGGCGGGGCGATGGGTACTGGGGCCGTCCCGCCCCCGCGAACCACGTGGGCGGCGGCGGTGCTGGGGAGCCCTCGCCGCCGTCCACGTGTGTGCTCACCGTTCGCGGTACCCGAACCGCGCTGCAGCGGCTCACGCGCCGCGATGCGGGATCATCGCCCGAGGGCCTCGGCCAGGTCTGTGGCCGTGGGAGGTTGGGCGCCCCGGCGCGAGCAGGTGATCGAGGCGGCGGTGACGCACTCCTCCAGCACCTCGTCGAGCGGCAGCGGCGCGATCTCCCGCAGCGCGGCCCGCCGGGCGGGACCGAGCAGGTCCCGCCGGTGCAGCCCGGCGAGCAGCGCGGCGGAGAACGAGTCCCCGGCGCCGACCGTGTCGACCACCTCGACCGCCCGACCCGGGGTCGAGGTGCGCAGGCCGGAGGAGGTCCCGGCGAGCACCCCCTCCCCGCCCAGGGTCACCGCGACCAGCGCGGGCCCGCGGGTCAGCCAGTCGTCGAGGATCTCACCCGGCGGGGTGCCGGGCAGCAGCCAGCGCAGGTCCTCGTCGCTGACCTTCACGACGTCCGCGATCGCCAGGAGCTCGTACACCCCCGGCAGCACCGCTGCGGGATCGCCCATCAGCCGCGGGCGGGCGTTGGGGTCGTAGCTGATCGTGGCGGTGGCCGCGGCCTTCGCGAGCAGCTCGCGCAGCACCCCGGCCCCCGGCTTCTGGGTCAACGCGAGGGACCCCGAGTGCACGGCGACCACGTCGTCGAGCACGCCGGACAGCTCCTCCGGCCGCCACTGCCAGTCGGCGGTGCCGTCGATCCGGAAGTCGTAGTCGGCCACCCCGTCCGGTCCGACCTCGACGATCGCGAGCGACGACGCCTCGGTCGCCTCGACCACGTGGGAGAGGTCGACGCCGTTGTCCGCCAAGTGGGCCCGCAGCCGTCTGCCGAGCAGGTCCGTGCCCAGCCGGGCCAGCATCCGGGCAGGCACGTCCAGTCGGGCCAACCCGACCGCGACGTTGGCCGGGCTCCCCCCGGGTGCGAACTCGAAGTACCCCTCGGCGGGCGCCGGGACGACGTCCACCAGAGCCTCGCCCGCGACCGCGATCACATCCGCCACGCGGGACAGCGTGCCAGGCCCGTCAGGCGAAGGCGACTCTCGGCGAGCTCCCGCGCGGGCACGTTTCGTGCTCTCAGCGCGGTCGCCGCAGCGCTGAGTGCACGCAACCCGCGATCAAGCAGCGCTGAGAGCACGAAACGTGCGATCAAGGGGCGGCCAGAGCACACAGATCGCGATCACGCAGCGCTGAGAGCACGAAACGTGCGATCTCGGCGAGCGGGTCAGCCGACGGTGGACGCCAGGTTGCTCAGCACACCGTCGTAGATCCGGGCGAGGCCCTTGGGGGCGAAGGTCTTCTCGAAGAAGCCGCCGATCCCACCCGCGCCGTTCCACGTCGTGGTGATCGACACCAGGCTCGCGCCCTCGCCCGCGGGGGCGACCTTCCACGTCGTCACCATCGAGGAGTTCAGGTCCTTCTCCACGACCGTGTCCGGAGTGGGCTGCGTGACCTCGGCCTTGACGTGCCGGGTGCGCTTCTTGGTCGCGTGCAGCTTCCACGTCGCGGAGGTGCCGTCACCCAGCCCACCGGAGAGCACCGCGTAGTCGGTGTACTGCTCGGTGAGGATCTTCGGTCGGGTCGTCGCGTAGTCCGCCACGGCCGCCACCACGGCGTCGACGGGGGCGGGGACGGTTCGCTCGGCGGTCGCGGTCACCTGTGCCATGCGCCCATCCTGCCCTCTGGTACTCCTGACACGTGCGGAGGATCCCGGTCGTCGTCGTCGCCGGGTTCCTCGGCGCGGGCAAGACGACCCTGCTCAACCATCTCCTCGCGCACTCGCTCGACGCCCGGATCGCCGTGGTGGTCAACGACTTCGGGGCCATCGGGATCGACTCCCTGCTGGTCGCGGGGTCCGACGGCATGGTCTCCCTGGGCAACGGCTGCCTGTGCTGCGCGACCGGCGAGGACGGCGTCGGGCCCCTGCTGGAGCGGCTCACGAGGCGGCGGGACGAGATCGACGTCATCGTGATCGAGGCCAGCGGCATCGCCGAGCCCGGCACGCTCGTCCGGCTCGTGCTCGAGGCGGCGAACCCGCAGCTGGTGTTCGGCGGGTTGGTCGAGGTGGTCGACGCCGTCGAGTTCGAGCCGATCCTGCGCAGGCACCCGCAGGTGGAGACGCACGTGGGGCTCGCGGACCTGTTGGTGCTCAACAAGGTCGACCGGGTCGACCCCGGGAAGGTCTGGCGGGTGCGCAGGCTGCTGCGCGAGATGAACGCCCTCGCGCCGATCGTCCCGGCGAACCACGGGGACGTCGATCCCCGGCTGCTGTTCGACATCGAGGTGGTCCCGGGCCGCCAGCTGATGCTGGGCGAGCAGACCGAGGGCCACGAGCACCACCTGCACGCCGCCTACGACTCCGTCTCCTTCACCACGGAGGCGCCCCTCGACCCCCAGCGCCTGCGCGACCTGCTCGACCGCAGGCCGGCCGGGGTGTACCGGATCAAGGGCATCGTGGCCTTCGGCGTGCCCGGGCACCGGCAGCGGTACGTGCTGCACACGGTGGGCAGGTACGTCCGGTTCCGGCGCACCCGCTGGGGCCCGGGGGAGGAGCGGCGGACCAGCCTGGTCCTCATCGGATCGGGGATCGACACCGCCGCCGTCGAGGCCGAGCTGGCCGCCTGCGTGGCCGATGCGGACAGTCGCACCGACCCGGACGCCATGCTCCCCGTACTGAGGTACACGTTCGGTGGCTGATCCTACTCGCGCGTAACATCGAGGTGTGGTCACGCGCTCCCTGCGGGTCCTGGTGCTCCGACTCGCGATCCGGTTCCTGTTCGGACTGCCCCGTCCGGTGAAACGGCTGCTCGCAGGCCGGGAGGTGCGCCTGGACGGCCAGGTGCTCGATCTCGACCTGCAGCTGCTCAACCGCGCCACCGGCTGGCTCGCCCGGCTGAACGCCGCGCAGGTCGGGATGGCCGCCCTCGCCGAGCAGCGTCGTCAAGCGGACGACGCGGCCGAGCTGGCCGCCGAGGGCGTGTTCGACGACGTCGTGGCCCGCGACCTGGAGGTCGCCGGCGCGGTGGGGCCGATCCCGGCCCGGCTCTACACGCCCCCGGGCGTCGACGGGCGCTCCGGACTGCTCGTCTACTTCCACGGCGGCGGGTTCGTCTACGGCTCGATCGCCTCGGCCGACCCGCTGTGTCGGCTGCTGGCCGCGCAGGCCGGGGTCCGGGTGCTGTCCGTGGAGTACCGGCTCGCCCCGGAGTTCCCGTACCCCGCCGCGCTCGACGACGCCGTCGCCGCCTTCCGGTTCGCCCGCGAGCACGCCGAGGACCTCGGCGCCGAGCAGACGCTGATCGCGGTGGGCGGGGACAGTGCGGGCGGCAACCTCGCGCTGGTCGTGGCGCACCAGCAGGCGGTGGCGCAGCAGCCGGTGCCCGCGTTCGTCGTGGCCCTGTACCCGGCCACGGACGCCGACCGCAGCGGCGGCTCCCGGGTGGCCTTCGGCTCGGGGTTCGGCCTGACCTCCGCCGTGCTCGCCGAGATGGAGCTCATGTACCTGCCCGAGGGCGTCCCGGTGGACGACGACCGCGGTGCGATCCTGCGCGCCAAGGACCTGTCCGGGATGCCCCCGGTCTACCTCTCGACGGCCGGGTACGACCCACTGCGGGACGAGGGGGAGGAGCTGGCCGAGCGGTTGCGCGAGGCCGGGGTCCCCGTCGTCGCGAGGCGGTTCGCCGGGCTGGTCCACGGCTACGCCAGCTTCACCGCGCTGAGCCGGGCCGCGCACGACGCCACGTTCGACGCCGCCAGCGCCCTGCGCGCGGGCCTCGCCCTCACCGGGTCCGGCCGCGAGACGAGGCCGGTGCTGCGCTCCGCCTGAGGCCTCGCTCACGTTTCCGGCACGTAACAGGGGTGTCATCAGTTTCGATGATGTCGGTGGTGGCCCCTGGTGGGCGGTCGCCGCACGTCCCCAGTCGGTCCGCACGTCGTACGAGGCAGTTGTGAGCACGTCCCCGCAGTCCGGTTCCTCCGAGCACCGACTCCCCACCCTGGTCCGCACCCGCGCGGGCTACCGGGTCTTCGATCCCGAGCTGGTCGCGGGCACCCGCTACCAGATCGACGACAGCGGCACCCTCGTGTGGACGCGCCTGCCTGCCGGGTCCGTGGCGCTGTCCGTGCTCGCCGCGGGCGCGGGCACGGCCCTCCTGCTGGGCGGCGGTTGGCTGCTGAGCCTGCTGTGGTTCGCGGCGGGCGTCGTCGTCGGGGCCGGGCTGGCCGGTCTCGGACTGTCGTTGGTCCACGTCGTCAACAGCCCGGAGCGTCGCTACCGGAACCGCACCGGCGGCGCGCCCTACGCCGCGGACGTGACCGACCGCGGCTCCCGGCCCTGGCAGCTCTGCGAGCAGGCCGAGCGGCTGGCCGCGAGCCGGTCCTGGGTGGCGGGCCGGGTGGACCGCGAGCGCAGGCTCCCGGCGTTGCTCTGGGCGGGGGTGCAGGGCTCGGGCGAGGCGGCCGCGGAACTCGGCCGCCTGACGGACCCGAGCGTCCGCACTCACCCCCAGATGTAGTCCGGCGCCCGCTTCTCGAGGAAGGCCCGGGCCGCCTCGGCGCGGTCCGCGGTCATGCTGGAGAGGATCTGCTGGCGGTTCTCGAACTCCACGGCGCCCGTGAAGCTCGTGTTCTCCACCGAGGCCCACATGCCCTGCTTGGTCAGCTCGACCGAGAAGGGCGGGTTGAGCAGGATCTGCTCCGCCTCCTCGATCACCAGGTCCATCAGGTCCTCGGGTTCGGCGACCTGGGTCACCAGCCCGATCCGCAGCGCCTCGGCGGTGTCCCACCGGCGGCCGGTGAGCATGAGCTCGTGGGCCCGCCCGGTCCCGACGATCCGCGGGAGCAGCCAGGACAGCCCGATGTCGCAGGCCGAGAAGCCCGCCCGGATGAACCCGACGGCGAACACCGCGCCGGTCGCCGCCATCCTGATGTCGCTGGCCAGCGCCAACGCCAGCCCGCCACCCGCCGCCGGCCCGTTGATCGCCGAGATCACCGGCTGCGGGAGCTGGTGGAGCTGCACGGCCAGCCTGGCGATGTCCCGCTGCCGGTCCAGCCCGCGGATGGGGTCGATCCGCGGCTGCGGGTCCTCGTCCGCGCCCTCGTAGCCGGTGAGGTCCAGGCCCGCGCAGAACCCGCGGCCCGCGCCCGTCAGCACCACGACGCGGCAGCTGCGGTCGGTCGCGATCTCGGTCAGCACGGCGGAGAGGTCCGCGACCAGCTCCGCGGTGAGGGTGTTGAGCCGGTCCGGCCGGTTCAACGTGATCCGGACGATCCCCTCCCGGGGTCGGTCGATCTCCACCACGGACACGGGCGCCTCCTCGACGAGATGAACGAACGAACGTTAAACCGTCGTGGCCCGTGTGCACCAGACCGAGCGCGGGTCCCGTCCGGTGAGTACCGTCCCGCTGGCGCCGACGATGGCGCCGGGTGAAGCAGACCGCCCTCGTGATCGGTGCCATGTCCGCCGAAGGAGGGCCATGTCCGTCGTCGCGACAGGGGTCGCCCCGTCCCCGCAGGACGAGTACGCCGAGCTGATGCCGGACCTCGAGCGGTACGCGGCGCTGAGCCCCACGGATCCCGAGCGACGGGCGCTGCGGGACCGCATCGTCGTCGGCTACCTGCCGGTGGTGGCGAACCTGGCCCGCAGGCACGGCCGCGGCTATCCCGGCGGCATCGAGGACCTCGAGCAGGCCGGGACGATCGCGCTGATCACCGCCGTGGAGCGGTGGGACCCGGCGCGCTCCCGCGGGGACTTCCTGTCCTACCTGGTGCCGTGCGTGCGCGGCGAGATGCTCCGCTACTTCCGGGACCGCACCTGGTCGATGCGGGTGCCGCGCAGGCTGAAGGACCTCGGTGTGGGCATCCGCCGGGCCACGGGCCCGTTGTCCCACCGGCTCGGCCGCGCGCCGAGGCCGAGCGAGCTCGCCGAGTACCTCGGCGTGGACGGCG
>NZ_JACBXB010000028.1 GCF_013870575.1 Pseudonocardia pini | reverse complement strand
CGCCAGTCGCGCGCGCAGGCCGGTGTTGCGGAATCTCGACACTGAGAAGCTCCTCGTGAACGGCCCTCGGGGAGCGGGGTCCGGGCGGGCCGGAGACCCGGACCGCGCCGACATTAGGCTGAATGGGCTAATCAGTCAACGCTGACTGTGAACGGGTCGGCAGGACGTCGTCGGGAGACGTTCTCTACCGTGGCTGACCGTGATGCACGTGCTTGCCGACGATCCCACCGGCGACTGGACCGCCCCCGGGGTCTACGAGGTCGGTCCCGGCCTCTACCGGATCCCGCTGCCCCTGCCCGAGGACGGGCTGCGCGCGGTGAACGTCTACGCCGTCCGCGACGGCGACGGCCTCGTGCTGGTCGACTCCGGCTGGGCCCTCGCGGAGGCGCGGGAGCTGCTGGAGCAGGCGGTGAAGGCGCTGGACCTGTCGTTCGCGGACGTCCGCCGGTTCCTGGTCACCCACGTCCACCGCGACCACTACACGCTGGCGGTGGCGCTGCGCCGCGAGTTCGGCACCCGCGTCTCGCTCGGTCGCGCGGAGGGCGAGACCCTCCGAGTGGCGCAGGACCCGGCGCTCGACCCGTGGGGCGGGCTGGTCCTCCAGCTGCGCCGCGGCGGGCGACGGCGCTGCTCCGCGAGCTGGGTGGGGTGCCGTCCCGGCACCGGGTCTCCGACTGGGAGGACCCGGACGACTGGCTCGACGCACCGGGTGAGATCCGCCTCGACGGGGCCGTCTGGGAGATGCACCCGACGCCGGGGCACACCAAGGGCCACGTCGTCTTCGTGGACCCGGCGCGGGACGTGATGTTCGCCGGGGACCACGTGCTGCCGCGGATCACCCCGTCCATCGGCTTCGAACAGGCGCCCGACGCCCTGCCGCTGGGGTCCTACCTGGACTCGCTGCGGCTGGTGCGGTCCCTGCCGGACCGGCTGCTGCTGCCCGCGCACGGGGCCGTCTCGCGGAGCGTCCACGCGCGCGTCGACGAGCTGGTCGAGCACCACGACGTCCGGCTCCGGCAGATGCACGAGCTGGTCGCGGCGGGCGCGAGCACGGCGGACGAGACCGCCCGCCGGACACTGTGGACCCGTCGCGGACGCCGGTTCGACGAGCTCGACCTGTTCAGTCGCTGCCTCGCGGTCACCGAGACGATGGCCCACCTCGACCTGCTCGCCGCAGGTGGCAGGCTGCAGCGGACCGAGGTCGACGGCGTCACGCACTACTCGAGCGACTGAGGCCGGACGTGCAGGACCCGCCCCGCAGTCGGTGTGGCTGCGGAGCGGGTCGGGACCGCGGTCAGGCGGGGCGGATCGCCGTGGCGTCCAGTCCGAGCATGTCCAGCAGCTCGCTGCAGTCCTTCAGGTCCGTGGCCTGACCCGCGACGACACGGGCGGCCTGTCGGTCCTGGGTCAGCCGGAGGGCCTCGTAGGCATCGTGCGCGTCGGACCACGCGCTGCCCGTCTCGGTGGGGTGTCCGTGTCGAGCCCAGCTCATGCGGTTCTCCTCCGATGGGCCGAGCGGTCACGGTGGTGGGGCGCTCCGTGACGCGGTCCGACGGCGGCCTGCACAGCGACGCTGTGCACGGGAGTGCCGTCGGTGCCCGGCCCGACCTGCCCAGACTACCCGTGATGCGCCGATACGGAACCGTGCAGGTACGCGCGAGCCGCCGAACGGCACTAGCGTCCTGCTCCATGAGCACCATCGTCGAGAAGGCCACGGAGCTTCGCCGCCTGCACGAGGCGCCCGAGCTCCTGCTGGTCGTCAACGTCTGGGACGCGATCACCACCACCGTCGTCGCGAACACGCCCGGGACCAGGGCCGTCGCCACCGCCAGCCACGGCATCGCCGCCTCCCGCGGCTATCCCGACGGCGAGGTCATCCCGCGGGACGAGATGATCGCCGAGGTGGGGCTGATCGCGCGCACCGCGGGCGACCTCCCCGTCACCGCCGACCTGGAGGGTGGCTACGGCGACGCGGGCGACACGATCGCCCGCGCCATCGACGTCGGCGTCGTCGGGGCGAACCTCGAGGACCAGCTGAAGCCGCTGTCCGACTCGGTGAAGGCCGTCGAGGCCGCCGTCGCCGCGGGGGAGCGGGCCGGGGTCCCGTTCGCGCTGAACGCCCGCACCGACGCCTTCCTCAAGGCGGGGGACCGTGATCCGGAGGAGGTCCTGGCCGACGCGATCGAGCGCGGCCGCGCGTACCTCGACGCCGGGGCCACCAGCTTCTTCGCGCCCGGGAGGCTCGACGAGACGACGGTCGGTCGCCTCGTCGAGGCCCTCGGGGAACGCAAGGTGAACATCATCGGCATCCCCGGCTCGATCCCGCTCGCGACCGCCCAGCGGCTCGGGGTCGCCCGGGTCTCCTACGGGCCGTGGAGCCAGAACGTGGCCCTGACCGCGCTGGCGGGCCTGGCCGAGGACGTCTACGCCGGTGGGGGCCTCCCGGAGGGCACTCGGAAGCTGAACTAGACGCGACCCGGCCTTGGACTTTTGGACCGACCTTTATACTATTGGTCCGAAGCGACGCGAGGTCCGGTGAGCGGCATGACGAACACGACGGCGCGGTCGGGGAGCAACACCGACCTGACCCTGGAAGAGGCGCACTTCCGCGCCCGGGTGGCGGCCCGGGAGGACCTGGCCGACGGGGTGGTGGGCCTCTCGCTCACCGCCGAGCACGGCGGCCCGCTGCCCGCGTGGCGGCCCGGCGCACACGTCGACCTGGTGCTCGGCGACGGGCTCGTGCGGCAGTACTCGCTCTGCGGGGACCCGGCGGACCGCACGCACTACCGCGTGGGGGTGCTGCTGGAGCCGGAGGGTCGCGGCGGGTCCCGCCGGATCCACGAGGAGCTGCACCCCGGCGCGACCGTCGAGGTGCGCGGCCCGCGGAACCACTTCCGGCTCGAGGAGGCCGAGCGGTACGTCTTCGTCGCAGGCGGCATCGGGATCACCCCGATCCTCGCGATGATCGAGCAGGTCGAGCGCGCCGGACGGCGGTGGACCCTGGTCTACGGCGGTCGGACGCGGCGCACGATGGCCTTCGCCGACCGGCTCGCGGCGCTCGGCCCGCGCGTGCGGCTGTGGCCGCAGGACGAGCTCGGGCTGATCGACCTGCCCGCGGCGCTCGCCGATCCCGCGCCCGACGCCGCCGTGTACACCTGCGGGCCGGAGCCGCTGCTGCGTGCCGTCGAGGACCACTGCGGCGCGCACTGGCCCGCGGGCAGCCTGCACCTCGAGCGGTTCGCCCCGAAGCAGATCGAGACCGCGGGCGACACGGCCTTCGAGATCGAGCTGTCCGACGGGCAGGTGCTCACCGTGCCCGCCGACCGCTCGGCCCTCGACGTCCTGGAGGAGGCGGGCCACGACATCCTCTCCTCGTGCCGCGAGGGGACCTGCGGCACGTGCGAGGTGGGCATCGTCGAGGGCGAGGCCGACCACCGCGACTCGGTCCTGACCCCCGAGGAGCAGGCCGAGAACAGCTGCATGATGGTCTGCGTGTCGAGGGCGGCCTGCCCGCGGCTGGTCCTGGACCTCTGACGGGTGAGCGGCCGCCGTCAGATGCGCGCCTCGCGGTCGCGCCAGTACGGCTCGCGCAGGACGTTCTTGCGGATCTTGCCCACCGGCGTGGTGGGCAGCGGCTCGGTGCGGAACTCCACGCTGCGCGGGCACTTGTAGCCGCCGATCAGCCCGCGGCAGTGCACGATCAGCTCCTCCTCGGAGGCCTCCGCCCCCTCCTTGAGGACCACGATGGCGTGCACCGCCTCGCCCCACCGTTCGCTGGGGATGCCGACCACCGCGCACTCGCGCACCGCCGGGTGCTCGTACATCGCCCGCTCGACGTCGGCGGAGTAGACGTTCTCGCCGCCGCTGATGATCATGTCCTTGACCCGGTCGGCGACGTGGAGGTACCCGCGCTCGTCGAAGAAGCCGGCGTCCCCGCTGCGCAGCCAGCCGTCCTGGAGGACCTCGGCGTCGGCCGCGGGGTTGTCGAAGTACCCGGTCATGACGTTGTCGCCGCGCAGCACGATCTCGCCGACCTCGCCGATCGCCGACTCGGTGCCGTCGGGGCGCAGCGTGCGGATGTCCATCCCCGGGATGGCCCGGCCCGCCGAGCGCAGGGTGCCGTCCTCGCGGGCGAGGCCGTCGAGGTGGTCCTGCCACTGCAGGGCCGTGGCGTAGCCCGCGGTCTCGGTCATCCCGTAGATCTGGTGGAACCGGCAGCCCGGGACCTGTTCCATCGCGCGGCGGAGCACCGCCTCGGGCATCGGCGAGCCGCCGTAGACGCAGGTGTGCCAGGTCGAGAGGTCGTGGTCGCCGAGCTCCGGCTGGTGGAGCAGCATGTTGATCATCGTGGGCACGAGGACGCTGTTCGTGATCCGATGGTCGGCCACCCCGGACAGGAAGGCGAGAGGCTCGAACTTCGGCAGCACGACGTGCGTGCCCGCGGCCAGCGTGACGTACCAGGTGGGCCCGGCCCCGGCCAGGTGGAACATGCCGCCGACGTGCAGGAACCGCAGGTCGCGGGTCTCGGGCAGGGTCGCGTGGAAGCAGACCGAGACGGACACGGCGTTGCGGTGCGACAGCGCGACGCCCTTGGACTGGGCGGTCGTGCCCGAGGTGTAGAAGACGACGTAGGTGTCGTCCCCGCGGCGGTCGGCGTCGGGCACGCGGTCGTGCCCGGCCACGAGGTCCTCGTAGGACACCGTGCCCAGCGGGGTGGGTCCGTCTCCGATGTGGACGAGCGTGGTGATCTCGGGGACCAGCTTCTGCAGGGCCCGGCCCTGGTCGAGGAACTCGTCGTCGACCAGCAGGACGGTGACCTTCGCGGCGCGGAGCGCGAAGGCGTTCTCCTCGGTGGCCCAGCGGATGTTCAGCGGGGCGAACACCGCCCCGGCCCAGGGGATCGCGTAGAACAGCTCCAGGAACCGGTCGGAGTTCATCGCGAGCGCCGCGACCCGGTCCCCCCGTCGCAGTCCGAGGCCCTGGAGCGCCCCCGCGAACCGGGCGACCCGGTCCTCGGTCTCCCGCCAGGTGTGGCGGCGGTCGCCGCACACGGTCGCGTCGCCCTCGGGGTTGATCCGGGCGGCGTGTCGCAGCATCTGGGTGGCCTGCATCGTTGCGCTCCCTGGGACAGCTCGGTGGTGCTCGGGCGTCACTGACCGCGGAACTCGGGCTTGCGCCGGGCCGCCACCTCGGTGACACCGGTCCAGGCGTCGTCGGTCCGGCACACACGCGCCATGGCGCGCGCCTCGAGCTCCATCTGGGCCTCGATGGGCTGCTCCCAGGTGGAGAGCAGCAGGTTCTTGATCTCGCCGAACGACGCGGTGGGTCCCGCGGCCAGCTCGGTGGCCAGGGCCAGCGCGGCGGCGGGCAGGGCCTCGTCCTCGACGACCTCGGTGACCAGGCCGTTGGCCAGCGCCTGGTCGGCGGTCCAGGTCTGGTTGCGCATGAGGAACTCGGCGGTGCGGCGCACGCCGATCCGGCGGGGGAGGAAGGTCGACCCGCCGCCGTCGCACAGCAGGCCGATGCCGGTGTAGGCCGCGTAGAACCTCGCCGACCGCGCCGCCACGCAGAAGTCCGCCGCCGCGGACAGGGCCACCCCGCCGCCCACCACCAGCGAGTGTGCGGCGAGGACCACGGGCGACCGCATCCGGGCGAACCGGGAGATCGCCGAGTGCAGCCCGACGGTGGCGTCCTTGATGAACCGGGGGAGTGCCTCGCGGTCCCGGGTCATCGTCTTGAGGTCGGCGCCGACGGTGAAGTACCGGCCCTGCGCCGTGATCAGCACGGCCCGGACCGCCGTGTTCTCGTCGCATTCGGTGGCAACCCGGCTCAGCGCGAGGCAGAAGTCCAGGTCGAACGGGTTGCCCCGGTCCGGTTCCGTGAGCGTGACGTGGGCGATCCCGTCGGCGATGTCGAGCGACACGGGCTCACCCATGGTCGGCCACCTTCTGCCGCGCGATGATCAGCTTCATGATCTGGGCCGTCCCGTCGCCGATCTGCAAGCCCAGCAGGTCCCGCAGGCGTTGCTCGTAGGGCAGGTCCGTGCGGGAGTAGGCGCCGTGGCCGTGGGTGAGCAGGCAGGTCCCGACGATGTCGTAGGCGAGCTTGGGCCCCCACCACTTGCACATCGCCGCCTCCGCGGTGTGCGGGAGGCCGCGGTCCTTGAGCCACAACGTCTGCAGGCACAGCAGCCGGGCGCCCGCGAGCTGGGTCTCGGCCTCGGCGAGGGGGAAGGACACGCCCTGGTGCTGCCAGAGCGGGGCGCCCATGCTCTGCCGCTGCGTGGTGTACGCCCAGGTCTCCGCGAGGGACTTCTGTGCGACCGCGAGGCACAGCAGGCCGAGCAGGGCACGGCTGTAGTCGAACCCGGCCATCACCTGCCCGAAGCCCTTGCCCTCGTCGCCGAGCAGGTGCGAGGCGGGGACGCGGACGCCGTCGAAGTGCAGGGAGCCGCGGCCGACGCTGCGCCCGCCGAGGTCGTCGAACGCGGTGCGGGACAGCCCCGGGGTGTCGAGCGGGACGAGGAACGCGCTGACCCCGCGGGCCCGCGACTCCGGCGTGCCCGTGCGCGCGAACACGACCGAGAACGCCGCCTGGGTGGCGAAGCTGATCGAGGTCTTCTCGCCGTCGAGGACGAACTCGTCCCCCTCCCGTCGGGCCCGCAGGCTGAGCGAGGCGGCGTCGGAACCGCCCCCGGGCTCGGTCAAGGCGATCGACGGCAGGATCTCGCCGCGCAGCAGCCGCTCGATCCACGGCTGCACGACCTCGGGCCTGCCGTGCTCGCGCAGGATCTGCCCGACCAGCGAGGTGTTGATCGTGACGTAGCCGATGTTCATGTCCTCGGCGCACAACGCCTCGACGACGAGCCCCGCGGTCAGGCAGTCCTGGCCGAGCCCGCCGAGCTCCTCCGGGAACTCCACGCCGAGGAACCCGAGCTTGCCCATCTCGGCGAGCGTGGCCGGGTCGAGCGTGGCCTCGCGGTCCCGCTGCCGGTAGTGCGGGGCCAGCCGCTCGGCGGAGTAGGTCCGGGCCGCCTCGACGAGGTCGCGCTGGTGGTCGTTGAGTGCGAACTCCACGTGCCTCAGCTCTCCCGTGCGACGTCGCGGAGCACGAACTTCTGCACCTTGCCGGTCGCCGTCATCGGCAGCTCGTCGACGAGCACCAGCTTCTCCGGCAGCTTCTGCAGGGAGATGTCGCGGCCGCGGAGGAAGTCGGTGATGTCGGTCAGGGTGGGCTGCTCGCCGGGCTTCGGGACGACGACCGCGCAGGCCTTCTCGCCCAGCCGCTCGTCCGGGTAGGCCACCACGGCGACCTGGGCGACGGCCGGGTGCGCGGCCACGTACCCCTCGATCTCGGCGGCGCTGAGGTTGGTGCCGCCGCGGATGATGATGTCCTTCAGACGCCCGGAGACCCGCAGGTAGCCCTGGTCGTCGAAGCGGCCGAGGTCACCGGTGTGGTGCCAGCCCTCGCCGTCGATCGCCGCGGCGGTCCGCTCCGGGTCCCGCCAGTAGCCGAGGATCGCGCCCGGGCCCCAGTAGCAGATCTCGCCCTCCTCGCCGGTCGCCACCGACTCCCCGTCCACGCCGACCAGCTTGATGCGGACGCCGTCGAGGGCGGGGGAGCCGTCGGAGCCCGCGCGGCGCTCGAGCGGGTCGCCGGGGTGGCAGCAGGTGCCTGCCATGATCTCCGAGCAGCCGTAGAGCGGCATCAGGACGCCGCCGCTGAAGGCCTGGTCGAACTCCAGCGCCAGGGCCTCGGGGATCGGCGCGCCCGCGCACAGCCAGAACCGCATCGAGGACAGGTCGCGGTCCGCGGTGCGCGCGGCGTCGAGCGCCATCCGGACGAACGGGGTGGCGGTCGCGCTGGCCGTGCACCGGTACTGCTCGATGCGCCGCAGGCCCTCGTTCGGCTCCCAGATGTCGAGCAGATGGGTCTCCGCGCCGACGGCCAACGGGCCGAGCACCCCGACGACCAGGCCGGTCGCGTGGGCGACCGGGGACGGCATGAACATGACGTCCTCGGGCCGGGTCTGGAAGACGTCGTGGGCGAGGCCGCGGGCGGAGTAGTCGAGGGTGTTCCAGGTGTGCACGCAGCCCTTGGCCGTGGACTCGGTGCCCGAGGTGTAGACCACGACGTGCGGCAGGTCTGGGTCCGGGGGCGACCCGAGCTCGGCGTCGTCCGTCGCGGTGGCGCAGGCCTCCGCGAAGGACAGCTCGCCCTCCTGCGCGTCCGCCCGGGCGATCACGAGGGTCGCGAGGGCGGGGATCTCCTTCTGGAGACTGCGGAACATTGCGGCGTGGTCGAAGCCGCGGAACTCGCCCGTGGTGATCGCGGCGACCGCGCCCGAGTTGCGCAGCACGTGCCCGACCTCGGTGTTCCGGTACACCGTCATGATCGGCACCATCACGGCGCCGATCCGGGCGATCGCCAGGTAGCCGACGATGAACTCCGCCCAGTTCGGCAGCTGCATCGCCACCCGCTCGCCGGGGCGCACCCCGGCACGGAGCAGGGCGGCGCCGAGCCCGTTCGCGCGGTCTCGCACCGTCGCGTAGTCCAGCTCGACCGTGCCGTCCGACACGAACCGGCGGTCGGGTGTCTCCTGCGCCCAGCGCTCCAGCAGGGCCGAGGCGGAGCCGTCCTGCCACCATCCGCGTTCGCGGAACAGGCGGATCGACTCGTCGTCGTAGCGGTCGTGCACCGTCAGGCTGGGGGTCTCGGCGGTGATCTCGGGGCTGACCATCGAATTCTCCGCTTCGTCGCGAATCGTCCTGCTGTGACCGGGGCCACGAGCGTAGCCAGGTTGGATCGCGCATATCAATGGTCAGGCCAAATTTGTAGGATGGCGGCGTGTACCCACGGATCCACGCGGCGACGGCGCCGCAGCGAGCGGCCCTCGTCGTCGCGGACACCGGCGAGCAGGTGACCTGGGCGGAGGTCGAGCGCCGCAGCGCGGCCCTGGCCACCTGGTTCCACGAGCGGGGCCTGCGGACCGGGGACGTCGTGCTGCTCGTGCTGGGCAACGACGTCCGGTGGGCCGAGATCGTGTGGGCCTGTTGGCGCAGCGGTCTGGTCGTGGCCCCGGTGAACCCCCGGCTCGGGGCCGCCGAGCTGCGGCCGATGGTCGAGGACGCCGCCCCCGCGGCCGTCGTCGCGGGTGTCGCGGCGGTCGAGGCGGTCCGCGGCGCGGGCGCGCGGGGACCCTTCCTGGTCGTCGGTGAGGACTACGACGCGGCGGTCGAGGCCACCGAGCCGCGCGAGCTCGCCGAGACCATGGGCGGGCGGCTGCTGTTCAGCTCCGGCACCACCGGGCGTCCCAAGCCCTTCCGGGAGGATCCGACCGGGGTCCATCCTGCCGAGGTCCCGCTGCGGTACGCAGCGATGATGACCGACCTGCAGGTGGTGCCCGCCAAGGGCGAGCCGCCGCCGGTGCTGTTCAGCCCCGGACCCGCCTACCACTCCGCCCCGATGGCCTTCCTGCACACGGTCCACCAGCTCGGCGGCACGGTCGTCACCAGCAGCCGGTTCGACGCCGAGGGGTCGCTCGCCGCGATCGAGCGGCACGGCGTGACCCACAGCCTCTGGGTGCCCACGATGTTCGTGCGGATGCTGCGGCTGCCCGCCTCCGTGCGGGAGCGCCACGACCTGTCGACCCACCGGGTGGCGGTGCACGGGGCGGCGCCGTGCCCACCGGAGGTCAAGCGGGCGATGATCGAGTGGTGGGGGCCGATCGTCCACGAGTACTACGGCTCGTCGGAGGGCTACGGGCGCACCTCGATCGGGCCGCAGGAGTGGCTCGCCCACCCCGGCTCGGTGGGCAGGCCCAAGGGCGGCGCGGTCCGCATCTGCGACGAGGAGGGCCGTGCGGTCCCGGTCGGCGACGTGGGCCAGGTCTGGCTCGGCCGCACCGAGGCCGACCGCCTGCCCGCCCCGGGCTGGGGTTCGGCGGGGGATCTCGGCCGCGTCGACGACGAGGGCTACCTCTACCTCACCGGCAGGCTCGGCCAGACGATCATCA
This sequence comes from Pseudonocardia pini, assembly GCF_013870575.1. Lineage (GTDB taxonomy): Bacteria > Actinomycetota > Actinomycetes > Mycobacteriales > Pseudonocardiaceae > Pseudonocardia > Pseudonocardia pini. The sequence goes on along the minus strand of NZ_JACBXB010000028.1, from coordinate 8,153 downwards.
CCGGCGGGGTGAACGTCTACCCGCGGGAGATCGAGGACCTGCTGGCCCTGCACCCGGCGGTCGCTGACGTGGCCGTGTTCGGTGTGCCGGACGCGGAGTTCGGCGAGCAGGTCCGCGCCGCCGTCGCGCCGCTGGGGGAACCCGCGCCCGGGCTCGCCGAGGCGCTGGTCGCGCACTGCCGGGCGCGGTTGGCGCACTACAAGTGCCCGCGCCGGGTCGACCTCGTCGAGCGGATCCCCCGCAGCGACGCCGGGAAGATCCTGCTCAGCGAGCTGCGGGGCTGAGCAGCACTAGGCCGTGTCTCTCACTCCGCCACGACCGCTCCGGCGGCGCCGGAGTGGGAGACACTGGCCGACCAGCTCTCGAGGACGGCGAGCTCGGGGAGATGCTGCGCGAGCACGGCCTCCTCGTCCACGGTGCCGCCCTCGGCCGCGGCCGGGTCGCCGCCGAGCCAGATCTCGCCGGTGGTGCCGTCGAGCGTCACGAGGTCACCCGGGGCGATGGTGTGCAGGCCGTCGGCGGTCCGGGCGCCTTCGGCGGTGACGACCAGGTCCTCCGCGCCCACGACGGCGGGCAGGCCCCAGCCCCGGGCCACGACGGCGGCGTGGCTGACGAGCCCGCCGGTCCCGGTGACCACCCCGACCGACACCGCCATGCCGGGGACGTCCTCGGGGCTGGTCTCGGGCCGGATCAGCACGAGCTCCTCGTCGTCGCCCGCGTCGGCGGCCTCGTCGGAGCTGAAGACGGCCTTGCCGGTGACGCGGCCGGGGGAGGCGCCGAGCCCGTGGGCGATCGCGTCCCCCCGCTGCTGGGTGGCCGCCGCCGCGAGGACCGCCTGACGTGCGGTGGTGCGCACCTCGGCGTCCACCCGTTCCACCGCCTGCTCACGGGTGAGGGGACTGTCCGCCTCCTCCGCCATCTGCACGGCGGCGCGCACCGCGGCGACCGCGCTGCGCTTGCCGACCCGCGTCTGCAGCACCCACAGCCTGCCCTGCTCGACGGTGAACTCGACGTCGCAGATGTCCGCGTAGTGGTGCTCGAGCCTGCCGAGCACGGTGTCGAGGTGCTCCCAGACGGCGGGCAGCTCGGCGCGCAGGGTGTCGATCGGCTGGGTGCGTGCGGTGCCGGACACCACGTCCTCGCCCTGCGCGCGGGGGAGGTAGTCGCCGTAGCGGCGCGCCTCGCCCGTCGCGGGGTCGCGGGTGAACACCACGCCCGTCCCCGACTCGCCGCCCCGGTTGCCGAACACCATGGCCTGCACGTTGACGGCGGTCGCCAGGGCGCCCGCGAGCTTCTCGCGCTGAGCGTAGGCCCGCGCCCGGTCGCTGCCGCACGAGCGGAAGACGGCCTCGACGGCGCCCCGGAGCTGCGCCTGCGGGTCCGCGGGGATCTCGACGGTCCCGCGCACCCGCGCGATCTCGGCCCGCACGCCCGCGACGTCGTCCGCCGGGGCCTCGTCGCCCAGTGTCGCGGGCGCGACGCCCAGCACGGTCGTGGCGTACATGCGGACGAACCGGCGGTAGCAGTCCCAGGCGAAGCGCGGGTCCCCGGAGACCCGGGCGAGGCCCTCCACCGTCTCGTCGTTCAGGCCCAGGTTGAGCACCGTGTCCAGCATCCCGGGCATGGAGCGGGGCGCGCCGCTGCGCACGGCCAGCAGGAGGGGGTCGCCCGCGTCCCCGAACCGGCGGCCCAGCACGCGACCGAGCGCGCCGACGTGCTCCGCGACGAGGGCGTCGAGCTCGGTGGGCCAGCCCTCGGACAGGTAGCGGCGGCAGGTCCCGACGGTGATCGTGAACCCGGGCGGGACCGGAAGCTCCAGCGCCGACGTCATCTCGGCCAGACCCGCGCCCTTGCCGCCGAGCAGGTCGGCGAGCGTCCGCGCGGGGACGCCGTGGTCGTGGTCGAACGGGAAGACGGCGACGTGGTCGGTGACGGTCGCGGGGGTGTCGGACGCGGTGGCGGAGGGGGACGGCATCGGTGCGATCCTTCGCAGGTCGGGACGGGGGACGACGTGGGCTCAGGCCCCGGAGGGGACCTGCTCGACCCGCTGCGCGAGCTTGTCCGTGACATCCTGCCGGAGCAGGTGCTTCTGGATCTTGCCGGTCGCCGTGGTGGGCAGCTCGGTGACCAGCTCGAGGCGCTCCGGGGTCTTCTGCACGGCGAGACCGCGCTCGTGCAGGTAGCTCTTGATCGACTCGAGCGACGGTGGGCTCGCGGGATCGGCCGCCACGACGTAGCAGCACACCCGTTCGCCGAGCCGGTCGTCCGGCATCCCGACCACCGCGGCCTCGCGGATCGCCCCGTACTCGGCGAGCAGGTCCTCGATCTCGCGGACACTGATGTTCATGCCGCCGCGGATGACGATGTCCTTGGTGCGCCCCGTGACCCGGACGTACCCGTCGGCGTCCATCCGGCCGAGGTCGCCGGACCGGGAGAAGCCCGCCGGGGTGTACAGCTCCTGGGTCTCGGCGGGGCGGCCGAGGTAGCCCAGCATGTGGCTCGGCCCCTTGTAGGCGATGTCGCCCTCCTCGCCCGTCGGGACCGCGCGGCCCGCCTCGTCGACGACCTGGACCTCGGCGTACGGCATCGCCGCACCGTCCGAGACCAGCGACTTCTCCGGGGCGTCGTCGACCGTGCAGGTCGTGGTGGCCAGGTTCTCGCTACGCCCGTAGAGGCTCAGGATCTTGGCCGCGGGGAACGCCGTGCGGGCCCGCTCGACCACGGCGCGCGGGATCGGCGCACCCGCGGACACCCAGACCCGCAGGCTCGACGCGTCGTGCTGGGCGGGGTCGAACACGTCGAGCGCCATCTGGATGAAGGTCGTGGCCGTGACGGTGACCGAGCACCGGTACTCGGCGATCTCGGCTAGCCCGCGGCGGGGCTCCCACTCGGCCATGACGTGCGTGGAGCCGCCGTTGATCAGCGGGAGCAGGATCCCCGTGACCAGCCCGGTGGTGTGGGTGATGGGGGAGGGGCTGAACCCCACGTCCGCGGAGGTGAAGCCGAACGCGCCGGTGAGCGAGCGGGCCCCGGACGCGTAGGTGTTGAACGTGTGCACGCAGCCCTTCGGGCGCGCGGTCGTGCCCGAGGTGTAGACGATCACGTAGGGGTCGTCCGCGGTGACCGGCGTGCCGATCGACTCCGCGGCCGCCGCCGGGTCGGTGTCGGAGGTGACCGCCGCGAGCGTGGTGACCGGGCCGCCGTCGACCACGTCGTCCCCGCGCACCACGACGACGGTGTGCACCGAGGGTCGGGTGCCCGCGAGGTCCCGGTACATCCCCAGGTAGTCGAAGCCCTTGAAGGTCGACGGGGTCACGACCACCGAGACCGCGGCGTCGTCGAGGACGTGCCCGACCTCGTCCCGCCGGTAGATCGGCATGATCGGCACCATCACCGCGCCGAGCCGGGCGACGGCGGCGGCCACGACCGCGAACTCCGACCAGTTGGGCAGCTGGACGGCGACGCGGTCGCCGGGGCGCAGCCCGCGGTCGCGCAGGCCCGCGGCGAGCTGGGCGGAGAGGTCCCGCAGCTCGGCGTAGGTGTAGGCGCGCGTGCCGTCCGTGACGAAGGTCTTGTCGCCCCACACCTCGGCCTGGCGGGTGAGCAGCGCGCCGAAGCTCTCGGTGCTCCAGAGACCCGACGCGTAGTACTCCTGCACCTCCGCCGCCGAGTAGCGGTCGTTGACGGTGGGAATCTCCATCGATTTCCGTCCTCGGGTTCGGGACCGACGGTCCGGTTCGGTCCGAAGTTACAATGGTCTGGCCGAAACGGCAATGACCGTGCAGACTCTCGGGTCATGCGCACGAAGGGTTCGGACGGCGGCGGGACGGGCGACGCGACCGGGGTCCGGAGGCCCTGGGACGCCCTCTCGACACACCGGCCGGTGGGGGCCACGGCCAATCTCCGCGACCTCGGCGGGATCCCCGCCGGAGGAGGCCTGGTCGTCGCGCCCGCGCGCGTCTACCGGGCCGAGGCGCTGGTCCGGCCCGGGACGGCGCCGCTGTGCACCCCCTGGGAGGCCGGGCACACCGAGGCCTACCGCGCCCTCGGTGTCCGCACCGTGCTGGACCTGCGCTCGCGCGCGGAGATCGACCGCGCCGCGTCGGCCTGGGCGGAGGCGACGGGCGCGGTCTACGTCGCGTTGCCGATCGAGGAGGGCGGCGAGGGGGACACCGACTACGTCCGCGAGATCCGGACCGGGCTGCGGAGCGCGTTCACCCCAGCGGACATGGCGGCCTACTACGCCCTCACCCTGCGCAGGCGCGCCGACGAGTTCGGCGCCGGGCTGCGGATCCTCGCGGACCCCGCCCGCCTGCCGGTGCTCGTCCACTGCGCCGCGGGCAAGGACCGGACCGGCCTGCTGGTGGCCCTGCTGCTCGAGGCACTCCGGGTCCCGCGGGAGGTCGTGGTCGCCGACTACGCCCTCACCGAGGTCCTCCGGCCGGACCGCGTCCAGGCCTACGCCCACCTCTTCGAGGGGACGGGCGTGGACCTCGCGGACGTCGCGACCCTCTTCGCCAGCCCGGCCGAGGCGATGGACGAGGCCCTCGCGGACCTGGACGCGGAGTTCGGGTCGGTCGAGGGGTACCTCACCGCAAGGTGCGGGCTCACCCCGAGCGACCTCACCTCCCTCCGAACCGCCCTCCTGGTCCCCACCCCCTCCTGACTGCCCCGGTCCGCCCTGGTCGGGGAGGGCGCCGACGGCCACGACCGCCTCCGCCCCGCGCGTGGCGACCCAGATCTGCGCCGCGGTCTACTCGGCGGACGCCAGCTCGCCGGCCCTCGACAACGATCGGAAGTGCGCGGCGAGCGGATCGTCGCCCGCCTCCATGATCGCGCGCAGCATCGGCGTGCCCACCGCTCGCGGGACCACCGCCACCGCCCGCCGGGTGGGCGGGGGACTCCGCGGCGACGATCCGGGCCCAGTGCTCGACCGCCGCCTTGGCCGCGCCGTAGTGCGACATCCCCTCGACGACGTCGGTGCCCGCGGGCGAGGAGCAGAGCACGAGGGTCGCCGACACCCGGGCGCGTGCGCAGAGCCGGAGGAACCCCGAGGGCCGACACCGCGTTCAGCCCGAACGCGCGGACAGAGGCGGCCGGATCGGCGTCGGCCAACGGGCGCGGTGTCCCCGGCGAGACGGAGCAGGGTCGCGTGATCCGTGGTCGACAGGGTGCGCTCGACGTCCTGGAGCACCCGAGCCCATCCGACGGGTTCCGCGAGGTCCGCGCACAGGTGCCGACCCGCCGCCGAGGCACCACGGGAGACCCCGACGACGTCCTCGCCGGGTGGCGCGGCGAGTGCGCAGGCCGCCGATCCCGCTCGACGCCCCGGTGATCCAGACCGTCGCGCTCACCGCGGGGCGACCCGGGGGAAGAGCGTCTCGGCGTGGCCCCGCAGCACGTACCGGTACACCGTGGACAGCCGCGACACCCAGCGCACCCGCTCGGCGAGGACCGGCAGCGCGGCGCCGGCGTGCGAGACGATCCAGCGGATGCGCGGGAACCGCACGGTGCTCCCGGAGAGCACCAGGTCGGTGACGACGCGGGGACCGCCGCCGTCCTCGTCCTGAGCGACCGGCCCACCGTCGTCGAGGACACCAGACACACCGACCGTGACGGGCCCTGTAGAAGTCGAGACAGCGCCGCCCTGCAGGACGGAGGACCTCCCGGGGTGGAGCCGCAAGAACGGCTCCACACCACTCCGAGAAGCCCCCGTCGGCGAACACCGCGGGCGCCACGTCGGCGCAGTGCCGCAGGTGTGCCGCGGCCGTGGGCGCGGCGTGGGCGGACTCCGCGTCCGGTGTGCCGTTCTCGCGGGTGATGGTCTCGGTGGAGGCCGCCGAGCGCTGGTCCGGCTCGGCCGTCAGTGTCTCGGCGAGCACGCACCGCTTGCGACGGGCGTCGCGGCCCGTTAACGAGGTGCGGCGTCCGCCGCCCGCACCGCGGCGTCAGCGTCCGCTGTGATCAGGCGAGGGCCCTTCGGTCGTGAGACTCGCGACGACCGTGTGGTGCCGGAGCGGCCCTTCTGGCCGGCGTCCGGGTGAGGCGGAGGTCGCCGTTCCGGGCGTCGGTCGCCGAGGCGCCTTGACACGACGTGAGTGGGACCACAATCATACCCACGATCGGACTGACCATTTCATCGGTCGACCGCAGCCAAGCCTCGTGGAGGACAAGTTGTCAACGGAGACGCTCATCGGTACCGGCATCAACGTCTTCACCTCGGACGTGCACGCCGTCGGGAAGATCCGCTTCCTGGACTCGCCGGAGGAGGTCCTCGACTTCATCGACGGGCCCGACGTCGCGGAGACGATCGTGATCTCGCGCGGCGGCACCACCACGTTCATGTCGCCCGCGCTCATGTCGGGCGTCGCGGGCCTGATCACGCTGCAGGGTGCGCCCGAGAGCCACCTGGGGATCCTGTCGCGCGAGTTCTCGATCCCCTGCGTCATGTCCACCGCGTTCACCGAGGGGATCCAGACCTCGCGCGGGGAGACCATCCCGGCCGACGGCACCACGGTCCGGCTCGACGTCACCGGCGACAAGGGCCAGGTCCTCCTGGTCTCCGAGTGACCCGGTAACGAGCCGCGGAGAGGCACCCATGAGCGACGAGATCGACGTCCAGCTGTTCCTGCAGAAGTACAAGGGCCGCTACCCGCAGGGCCTCGAGGGCGACGCCCAGGTCCGGGCCGAGCTCGCGGTGCCGTTCATCGAGACCACGGACGCGGACGTCCGCGAGACCTCGCTGTCCGACGACCAGGTCAACAGCTGGCTGGAGTACGCGGGCTGGAACCTGTGGGACTTCATCCTGGGCCGCGCGTCCGAGGGTGAGTCCGGGCTGATCCCGCGCCAGGAGTACGAGACGGTCTCCTTCGTCCAGCAGTGGGCGAACTACCCGCGCTTCGTGCGGATGTTCACCGAGGAGCTCGGTGTCGACGGGCTGCTCGAGCTGGCCACGACCTCGCGCCGGGAGGTGGGCACGAAGGTCAACGTGACCCGCAACTGGGCGGCGTCGGTCTGCCCGATCCTCGGCCGCGGCATCGCGGTCGACCTGGGCTTCCACGGCGCCGAGGAGCGTCGGGAGGACCTGGAGGAGATGATCCAGTTCGGTCGGCGCCTCCAGCACGGGACCTGGGGCGGTGGGCCGGGCTTCGTGTCCGCGCGCGGCTTCCAGGTGCCGGTGCTGGACGACGACGTCCTGGCCACGCTCGTGGCGCAGACCAGGCCGCTCGAGGGCCCGGCCCGGGACTCGTTCCGCAAGTTCAACGCGAAGACCGAGCTGTTCGGGTTCATGCTCCACTACGACTGCCGCGCGGGGATGGGCGACACCGGCCCGTACCCGCTGCCGGACGGCCGCTTCGCGATCGTCCGGGACCACTTCCTCAACGAGACCGCGTACCCGTGGTCCGGTGTGGCGGAGGGCCTGCCCTACTGCGTCACCGAGGTGCTGGTCTTCCCGGCGGACAAGGTCACCGCGACCGTCAACGAGATCATGACGACGTTCACGAAGCCGACGAACTACCTCGACTACCTGGTCGAGGGCGTCGCCTTCGCCCGCGACCGCATCGACACGCCCATGTCGGAGCTGCGGGTGCTCTCCGACGCGGAGATGGACGCCATCGCCCAGAAGTGCCAGAAGGGCACGATGGACATGTACAAGACCCTGGCCAAGAAGTCGCGGGACGAGAAGATCCGCGACGGGATCATGGTCTACACCCGCGAGTTCCTGCAGAGCCACGCCCTCAAGGTCGGCCTCTGGGACAAGTTCGTCGCGGAGGGCTTCGACACCATGACGGCCGACGCCGAGCGGGCCTGGCCGGTCCTGACCAGCGGTAAGGCCGCCGAGGTGCTGACTCCCGTCCTGCTGTTCGGCAAGGGCTTCCCCACCGTTCACAAGGAGAACCAGACGGCATGACTGGTTCTACCCGCCCCGCCGCCTCCGGCGTCGACCATCCCCCGGCCGGCACCGCGGCCCACGGCGCAGCGCAGGTCGATCTCAGTGATCTCAGGCCTTTCATCGAGGGGCGGGAGCACGAGCTGTTCCGCGAGATCCGCGAGAACGACCCGCTCCACTGGAACGCCGAGCCGAACGGCGGACCCGGGTACTGGTCGTTGACCCGGTACGCCGACCTGATCACCGCGATCGAGGACCCGAT
>NZ_JACBXB010000289.1 GCF_013870575.1 Pseudonocardia pini | reverse complement strand
CCGGTGTGCTCGGCCGCGAACTGCGTGAGCAGCCCGGCGCCCGAGGGGTCCACGAACACGCCCTGCACGTCGGCGAGCGCCTCGTACCCCGACGTCCCGTCGGCGGGCCACGAGACCGGCAGCTCCTCCCCGAGGTGGGTGATCTTCTCGACCAGCAGCCACTTGTCCGGGCCCAGCGCCGCGCGCAGCCGCCGTACGTAGCCGCCGGGGTCGGAGAGGCCGTCCGGGTGGTCCACCCGCAGCCCGACGATCTCGGGATGGCCGTGCACCCACCGCAGCACCTCGCGGTGGGCGTCGTCGAACACCTCGGGGATCTCGACGCGGACGGCGGCGAGCGTGGAGACGTCGAAGAACCGCCGGTAGGTCAGCTCCGCGGCCCCGCGCTTCCACGACACCAGCCGGTAGTGCTGCCGCTCGTGCACCTCCTGCGGGGTGCCCTGCTCGGTGCCGGGGGCCAGCGGGAAGGCGTGGTCGTAGTACCGCAGCTCGGGCCCGTCGGAACCGTCCTCGACCCTCAGCTGCCCGAGCGCCGCCGCCTCGTCCGCGTCGAGGATCGGGAGCAGCAGCGGGCCCGCGGACCAGTCGATGTCGAAGTGCCCCGCCCAGCGGGACCCCTCGCCGTGTCGCAGGACGTCCCACCACCACGGGTTCGCCTTCGGCACCTCGACGCCGACGTGGTTGGGCACGATGTCGATCAGCATCGTCATGCCCGCCTCGCGCAGCCGTGCGAGCAGGCCGTCGAGCCCCTCGATGCCGCCGCGCTCGACGGAGATCCAGCCCGGGTTCACCACGTCGTACCCGTGGTTGGACCCGGCACCGGACTCCAGCAGCGGGGACGAGTACAGCGTGCCGATCCCGAGCTGGTCCAGGTAGCCGACGAGGTCGCGGCCCGCCTGGAAGGTCTGGTCCTTCGAGAACTGCAGGCGGTAGGTGGAGGAGACCATCACACGGTCCGCTGGAACACGAGGAGGGAGCGGGCGGGCACGGTGTGCCTCGCCCCGGCCTGGGTGATCGGTGGCTCCGCGGCCACGACGCCGGGGGCCGCGGACAGCGTGGTCACCTCACCGGCCGCCGTGTCCACCACGATGGCCCACTCCTTGCCGTACTCCGCCGTCGGCAGCGTCACCTCGATGTCCTCCCAGTGCGCGTTGAACGCCAGCAGGAACGAGTCGTCCGTGACGCGCTCGCCTCGCGGGTCGATGTCGGTGATCCCTTGCCCGTTCAGGAACGCGATCACACATTTCCCGAAGCCGGAGTCCCAGTCGCCCTCGGTCATCTCCTGCCCGTCCGGGGTGAACCAGGCGATGTCGGCGAGCGAGTCCCGCCGCCGGGGCGCGATCGGGCGGCCCTGGAAGAAGCGCCGCCGCCGGAACACCGGGTGCCCGTGCCGCAGCGCGGCCACCCCCGCGGTGAACCCGACCAGCCCGGCGTTCTTGCCGAGCAGCGACCAGTCCACCCAGGCGATGTCGTTGTCCTGGCAGTAGACGTTGTTGTTGCCGCCCTGGGTGCGGCCCAGCTCGTCCCCGTGCAGGATCATCGGCACACCCTGCGAGAGCATCAGCGTGGTGATCAGGTTGCGCTGCTGGCGGGCGCGGAGCTCCAGCACCGCCTCGTCGTCCGTGGGGCCCTCGACGCCGCAGTTCCACGAGCGGTTGTGGCTCTCGCCGTCGTTGCCGCCCTCGCCGTTGGCGTCGTTGTGCTTGTCGTTGTAGGCCACCAGGTCGGCGAGGGTGAACCCGTCGTGCGCGGTGGCGAAGTTGATCGACGCGTACGGCCGCCGCCCGTCCTCCTGGTAGAGGTCGGAGCTGCCGGTGAGCCGGGAGGCGAACTCGCCGAGCGTGCCGGGCTCGCCGCGCCAGAAGTCCCGCACGGTGTCTCGGTACTTGCCGTTCCACTCCGTCCACAGCGGCGGGAAGTTGCCGACCTGGTAGCCGCCGGGCCCGACGTCCCACGGCTCGGCGATCAGCTTGACCTGCGAGATCACGGGGTCCTGCTGCACGAGGTCGAAGAACACCGAGAGCCGGTCGACGTCGTAGAACTCCCGGGCCAGGGTGGACGCGAGGTCGAACCGGAAGCCGTCGACGTGCATCTCGGTGACCCAGTACCGCAGCGAGTCCATGATCAGCTGCAGGGTGTGCGGGTTGCGGACGTTGAGCGAGTTCCCGGTGCCCGTGTAGTCCATGTAGTAGCGCGGGTCGTCCTCGACGAGCCGGTAGTAGGCATGGTTGTCGATGCCGCGCATGGACAGCGTGGGGCCCATGTCGGAGCCCTCGGCGGTGTGGTTGTAGACGACGTCGAGGATCACCTCGATGCCGGCCTCGTGCAGGTCCCGGACCATCGCCTTGAACTCGTGCACCGAGCTGCCGGGCCTGCTGCCGCGCATCGCGTAGGCGTGGTGCGGGGCGAGGAAGGCCAGCGTGTTGTAGCCCCAGTAGTTGGAGAGGCCCTTCTCCTGCAGGTGGTGGTCGTTGAGGAACTCGTGCACCGGCATGAGCTCCACGGCGGTGATCCCCAGCCGCTGGAGGTGCTCGATCATCACCGGGTGGGCGAGCCCGGCGTAGGTCCCGCGCAGCTCCTCGGGGATCTCCGGGTGGGCGATCGTGAGGCCGCGGACGTGCGCCTCGTAGATCACCGTCTCGTGGTAGGGGATCTTCGGCGGGCGGTCACTGCCCCAGTCGAAGTACGGGTTGACCACCACGGACTTGGGCACGAACGCGGCCGAGTCCCGGTCGTTGCGCGAGAGCGGGTCGCCGAAATTGTAGCCGAAGACGGCCTCGTCCCACCTCGCCGGCCCGTCGAGCGCCTTGGCGTACGGGTCGACCAGCAGCTTGTTCGGGTTGCACCGCAGCCCCTGCGCGGGGTCGTACGGGCCGTGGACGCGGTAGCCGTAGCGCTGCCCGGGCTCCACGCTGGGCAGGTAGCAGTGCCAGACGAACCCGTCGACCTCGGTGAGCGGGACCCTCGTCTCCTTGCCGCGCGGGGTGAACAGGGACAGCTCCACCTTCTCCGCGGCCTCGGAGAAGAGCGCGAAGTTGGTCCCCGCCCCGTCGTAGCTGGCCCCCAGCGGGTAGGCGCTGCCCGGCCACGGACGCATGGTCTTCCCCATCTCTCTCGCTGTGAACGGGTGTGGTCAGTCGGCGAGCCGCGCGGGGAACCCGCCGGTCGCCACCGGGCTCCACCGGGTGGGTGTGACGCGGATCAACGCCTTGCCCTGGTCCACCATCGCCTGCCGGTACTCGGCCCAGTCCGAGTGCTCGCCCGCGATCGAGCGGAAGTAGTCCACCAGCGGCTCGACGGCCTCCGGCAGGGTGATCAGCTCGGCCTCGCCGTCGACGTGCACCCAGGGGCCGTCGAACTCGTCGGACAGCACCACGACGGAGGCGGTGCCGGTCCGCGCGACGTTGTGCGCCTTGGCCCGCTCCGGGTAGGTCGCGATCACGATCCGGCCCTGCTCGTCCACCCCCGCGGAGACCGGGGAGCCGACGACGGACCCGTCCTGCCGGGTGGTGATCAGGACGACCTTGTGGCGCGGACGGAGGAACTCCAGGAGCTGCTCGCGGTCGACGTCGGTGTTCGTGGCGATCGTGCGGGGCATGGGTCGAACCTTAGAGCCGGGCACCGACACGTGTGTCCTCTCGGTAGTGTTCCGCACGATGAGCACCCTGTTCACGAAGATCATCGACGGCGAGATCCCGGCCCGGTTCGTCTGGTCGGACGAGCGCTGCGTCGCGTTCCTCTCCATCAACCCGCTCGGCCCCGGCCACACGCTGGTCGTGCCGCGCGAGGAGGTCGACCACTGGGTCGACGCGAGCCCGGAGCTGATGGCCCACCTCACCGCGGTGTCGCACGACGTCGCGGCGGTGGTCCAGGCCCTCTGGTCGCCGCCCCGCGTGGCCTTCCTCATCGCCGGGTTCGAGGTGCCGCACCTGCACCTGCACGTCTACCCGGCGTGGGACATGGAGGCCTTCGACTTCCGCAACGCGGCGAAGGAGGTCGACGGCGCCGAGCAGGACGGCATCGCCGAGCGGCTCCGGGCGGCCCTGCGCGAGGCGGGGCACGCCGAGCACGTCCCCGCATGAGGCTCGTGCTCATCCGGCACGGCCTGCCCGAGCGGGTCACGGGGGAGACCGGTACCGCCGACCCCCACCTGACCGAGCTGGGCCTGCGCCAGGCCGAGCGCGTCGTGCACGCGCTGGCGGGCGACCCGGTCGACGCCGTCTACGCCAGCACCATGGCCCGGGCGATCGAGACCGCGGGTCCGCTGGCCGACGCCCGCGGGCTCCCGGTGCACACCGACCACGAGCTGCGCGAGTTCGACGCGGACCAGAAGCGCTACCTGCCGGTCCACGAGCTCGCCCGGGAGAACCCGGACCAGTGGAACCGGATGGTCGAGGGGCACCTGCCCGAGCACGTCGACGTCCCGGGGTTCACCACGCGGGCCGTCGCGGCGCTGGAGCGGATCGTCGAGGCCCATCCCGGCCGCGGCACGGCGGTCGTGTTCGCCCACGCCGGGATCATCAACGTCTACCTCGGACACCTGCTCGGGATCGCCCGGCCGCTGCCCTTCCCGCTCGACTACACGGGTGTGACCAGGGTCGTCGCCCGTCGGGACGGGGTCCGCAAACCGCGGACGGTCAACGAGATCGGGCACGTCGCGGACCTGCTGGAACCCGCCGCGAGCACGTGACGATCAGGTGTCGGCACGCCCTCGGGCCGCCGACGCTCGTAGAGTGACGGTCGTGAGTGTGCAGCCGTCCTCCGTCCTGTCGTCGGTCCGCGGCCCCGCGGACCTCAAGCGCCTGGGTCCCGACGCGCTGGCCGTGCTGGCCTCCGAGATCCGGGACTTCCTGGTGCGGTCGGTCGCCCGCACCGGCGGCCACCTGGGGCCGAACCTGGGTGTGATCGAGCTGACGATCGCCGTGCACAGGGTGTTCGACTCGCCCCGGGACACGCTGATCTGGGACACCGGGCACCAGGCCTACGTGCACAAGCTGCTCACCGGGCGGCAGGCGGGCTGGGAGAACCTCAAGAAGACCGGCGGGCTGTCCGGCTACCCGAGCCGCGGCGAGAGCGTGCACGACCACGTCGAGTCGTCGCACGCGTCGTCGTCGCTGAGCTGGGCCGACGGGCTCGCCCGCGCCTACTCGCTCACCGGCCAGCAGCGGCACGTCGTCGCCGTGATCGGGGACGGCGCGCTCACCGGCGGGATGGCCTGGGAGGCACTCAACAACATCGCCGCGGCCAAGGACCGCAACGTCGTGGTCGTGGTGAACGACAACGGCCGGTCCTACGCCCCCACGATCGGCGGACTGGCGGACCGGTTGGCCACCCTGCGGCTGCAGCCCGCCTACGAGCGGCTGCTGGAGGCGGGCAAGCACACGCTGCGCGGCACCCCCGTCGTCGGACCGGCGGTGTACGCGGGCCTGCACGCGCTCAAGGCCGGCATCAAGGACGCGATCAGCCCGCAGGAGCTCTTCGCCGACCTCGGGCTGAAGTACTTCGGCCCGGTCGACGGGCACGACGTCGCGGCGATGGAGTCCGCGCTGCGCCGGGCCCGGCACTTCGGCGGCCCGGTCGTGGTGCACGCCGTCACCCGCAAGGGCAACGGCTACGCCCCGGCGGAGAACGACGAGGCCGAGCAGATGCACAGCCCGTCGGCCTTCGACCCGGAGACGGGCCTGCCGACCGGACCCAAGACCACCGGCTGGACCAGCGTGTTCGCCGACGAGCTGGTCCGGATCGGCGCCGAGCGGCCGGACGTCGTCGCGATGACCGCCGCCATGCTCGGGCCGACCGGGCTGGCGAAGTTCCAGGCCGAGTTCCCCGAGCGCTGCATCGACGTCGGGATCGCCGAGCAGCACGCGCTGACCTCGGCGGCCGGCCTCGCGCGCGGCGGGATGCACCCCGTGGTCGCGCTGTACTCGACCTTCCTCAACCGGGCCTTCGACCAGCTGCTGATGGACGTGGCGCTGCACCGCGAGGGCGTCACGCTCGTGCTGGACCGGGCCGGGGTCACCGGCAACGACGGCCCCTCGCACAACGGCATGTGGGACCTGTCGGTCCTCGGCATCGTGCCGGGCATCCGCGTCGCCGCCCCGCGGGACGCGGGAACGCTGCGCGAGGAGCTCGCCGAGGCCGTCGCCGTGGACGACGGGCCCACCGCGCTGCGCTTCCCGAAGGGCCCGGTCATCGAGTCGGTGCCCGCGATCCGCCGGTTCCAGGGGGTGGACCTGCTGCGGGAGGACCGCGAACCCTCGGTGCTGATGGTGTGCGTGGGTGCGTTCGGCGAGCTGGGTCTCGCCGCCGCCGAGCGGCTGGCACAGCAGGGGGTGGCCGTGACGGTCGTCGACCCGCGCTGGGTGCTGCCGGTGCCGTCGGCGCTGGTGGACCTGGCTCGGCGGCACCAGCTGGTCGTCACGGTCGCCGACTCCGGT
>NZ_JACBXB010000288.1 GCF_013870575.1 Pseudonocardia pini | reverse complement strand
CCGCGGTGAACTACGGGATGCTGCTGCGTGACCTCGACGCACTCGTCGTTGGCACAGAACTCGAGGCTCTGCTCCAGCGTGAGGATCGTGGGCGGGGTGAGCTTGACCAGCTCGTCGCTGGTCGACTTGCGCATGTTGGTCAGCTTCTTCTCCCGCACGATGTTGACCTCGAGGTCCTCGTTGCGGGTGTACTCGCCGATCACCATGCCGCTGTAGACCTGGGTGCCCGGGCCCACGAACAGCTCGCCGCGGTCGGCGAGCAGGTCGACCGCGTAGCCGGTCACGGGGCCGGAGCGGTCCGCGATCAGCGAGCCGCGCAGGCGGTTCGTGATCTCCCCGACCCAGGGGCCGTAGCCGTCGAACACGTGGCTGGCGATGCCCGCGCCGCGGGTGATCGTGAGGAACTCGGTGCGGAAGCCGATCAGGCCGCGCGACGGGACCCGGAAGTCCAACCGGACGCGGGTGTCGCCGTGCACCATCTGGCTCATCTCGCCCTTGCGGGCCGCGAGCAGCTGGGTGACGGCGCCGAGCGAGTCGGTCGGGACGTCGATCGAGAGCTGCTCGAAGGGCTCGTGCAGCTTGCCGTCGACCACCCTGGTGACGACCTCGGGCTTGCCGACGGTGAGCTCGAAGCCCTCCCGGCGCATGGTCTCGACCAGGATCGCCAGCGCCAGCTCGCCACGGCCCTGGACCTCCCAGGTGTCGGGGCGCTCGGTGGGCAGCACGCGCAGCGACACGTTGCCGACCAGTTCGGAGTCCAGCCGGTTCTTCACCTGGCGGGCGGTGAGCTTGGCGCCGGGGTGCGGGTCGCGACCCACCAGCGGGCTCGTGTTGATGCCGATGGTCATCGAGATGGCGGGCTCGTCGACGTGGATGCGCTCGAGCGGGACCGGGTTCTCCGGGTCCGCGAGCGTGTCGCCGATCATGACGTCCGAGATGCCCGCGACGGCCACGATGTCGCCCGCCACGGCCTCGTCCGCCTGCACCCGGGTGAGGCCCTCGGTGCGCAGCAGCTCGGTGATCTTGACGCGCTGGACGCTGCCGTCCTCCTTGCACCACCCGACCTGCTGGCCGCGGCGGATCACGCCCGCGCGGACGCGGCACAGCGCGATGCGGCCCAGGAAGCTGGTCGCGTCGAGGTTGGTGACATGCGCCTGCAGCGGGGCGTTCGGGTCGTCCTTCGGGGCCGGAACCACGTCGAACAGCACGTCGAACAGCGGCTGGAGGTCCTCGGAGTCCGGGAGCTCGCCGTCGCCGGGGCGGTTGCGGCTCGCGCGGCCCGCCCGCCCGGAGGCGTAGACGACCGGGAGGTCCAGCAGATGGGCGGTCTGGTCCTCGTCGAGGCCCAGCTCGTCCGCCAGCTCGAGCAGCAGCTCCAGGGACTCGTCGACGACCTCCTCGATGCGCGCGTCGGCACGGTCGGTCTTGTTCACGACGAGCATCACCGGCAGGCCGGCGGAGAGGGTCTTGCGGAGCACGAAGCGGGTCTGCGGGAGCGGGCCCTCGGAGGCGTCGACCAGCAGCACCACGCCGTCGACCATGGACAGGCCGCGCTCGACCTCACCGCCGAAGTCCGCGTGGCCGGGGGTGTCGATGACGTTGATCGTCACGCCCTGCCAGTTCACCGTGGTGTTCTTCGCGAGAATGGTGATGCCCTTCTCGCGCTCCAGGTCACCGGAGTCCATCACCCGGTCGACGAGCTCGGCGCGCTCGCCGAACGTGCCGGAGGCGCGGAGCATGGCGTCGACGAGGGTGGTCTTGCCGTGGTCGACGTGCGCGACGATGGCGACGTTGCGCAGCGCGCGGACGCCGTCGGGCAGGCCGCGGTCGGCGGTCTGCGGGGCGTCGGCGAGCGAGGATGGCGCTGAAGTCACGCTTCACGGTATCCCGTGGGATCTCTGGACCTGCGCCCGCGCCCAGCCTAGGCTCACCTCACGATGGCCAAGGTGAAGAAGAAGTGCTGCCGCTCCAAGCCCAAGAGGTGCAAGAGCTGTCCCGTGGTGCACCTGCGCCTGCAGAAGGCCGGCGCCGCCGACCTGAGCGGCAAGGCCTACCAGAAGGCGGTCAAGATCGCCCGCGTCTACTGAGGACCGCACACCGCCCTGATCTGCACTTCTCGTACCGAAGCGCCCTTCGCGCGGTCCGCCGCACGCGCTCGCCCGGGCTGGATCGATCCCGCCCCCCAGCCTGTCATCATCAGGCTCGGCAGCGACGCGCCCACACCTCCCCGCACCCTGTCGGACGACCCCCCGGGACCGGCGCGGGCGATGACCGAGATCACAGCGTGATCCGGACCGCTCCCCTGCCCTCCGCCCGGCATCGCTCGGTCGATCAGGGGCACGAGATACCGCGGTGAGTGTGGCGACCGCTCCCACCGAGAATCGGGGCCGAGGAGGCTCGCCCCACAGGAGCCACCTGCCCGCCGACCCAGTCCAGCCCGGCCGGCCCGGCGCAGCCCAACCAGCCCAGCCCGGCCCAGCCAGCCCGGCGCAGCCCGACCAGCCCGGCCCAACAGCCCGGCCCAGCCCAACCAGCCCGACCCAGCCAGCCAGCCCGGCCCGGCCCGGCCCGGCCCGGCCCGCGGCCATGATCGTCGCTTCGGCACGCCCGACCGCGCACACCGCAGCTCCCCGCTCCGAACCGACGATCACCACCTCAGCCCCGACTCCGCTACGGGAATCATGATCACCACTTCGGTGCGCCCGACCGCTCACACCGCGGCTCCCCGCTCCAAGACCGACCGACGATCACCGACTCGGCCCCGACTCCCGGCCCGCCAACAGCTCATGGTCACCGCTTCGGCACGCCGCACCGCGCACACCGCTGCTCCCCGCTCCGAACCGACGATCACCACCTCGGCCCCGACTCCCCGGTCCCGCCACGTGGGCCATGATCACCATTTCGGCACGCCCGACCGCTCACACTGCGGCTCCCCGCTCCGAACCGACGATCGCTGCCACCCCCGCCGACGATCAGCCGGGGCGCGCGAAAGGCCGCATCGACCGATGATCACCACCTCGGAGCGCCCAACCGCGCACACCGCGGCTCCCCGCTCCGAACCGACCATCACTGCCACCCGCGCCGGTGGTTCACGGTCGCCCCACCGGATGGCCTCTGACTGGGAGCCGAGAACCGCGGCCCACGCGGTTCCGCCGCCCGCCAGCCCGACGATCATGGTCAGCTCGCGCGACGCGCGGTGGCGACGGCGTGCCCGATCTCGGCGAGCACCGCGGCGGGGCGGGTGGTGAGGTCCTGCCAGGTGTAGCGCAGGACGGTCCACCCGGCCCGGACCAGCACATTCTGACGCCACAGGTCACGCTGTCTGCGCTCCGCGTCGAGGTGCCAGGCCCAGCCGTCGACCTCGATCGCGACCTTGGCCTCGGGGAACGCGAGGTCTAGGAGGAAGCCCATGACCGGATGCCCGCAACGCCACCCGATGAGGCGAGCGGCCCGCAGGTGCTTGACGAGCAGGCGCTCGGCGACCGACGCGGAGCGATCCGCGGCCGCGACCAACAGGGCGTGCATCGCGGCCGACCCGTGGCAGCCGATGTTGCGCGAGTAGGCGCGGGACACAGCCTCGAACGAGACGCCGGTCTGCAACGCCCGGTCCAGGAACGGCCCGCCCGCGGTGCCCAGTTCGACCGCGGCGTCCAGCACCGTGAACGCCGGGGCCGTCACCGCTACCCCGTGTCGGTGGGTGCGGTCCTGCGGGTCGAGGTCGCGGCGTCGCACTGTCACGCCCTGTCGTGGTCGCGGCGAGCGCCTCCGCGGCACCGTGACCGCTACCGGCCCGGCAAGCGCGGGAGCGATGCCCTGCCACCACGCAGCCGCGACCCCGCTCAGCACCGCGCCCTCCCCCGCCCAGAGCACAGCCGCCCAGACGCGCGCGGCGTCACTCGGCGGGTGGGCGTCATCGCGGTAGACCCGCGGGTGCAGCGGCACCCACCGACGCGCCGCCAGGTTCCGGTCGACCGCGTCCGGCGACACCCCCACCGCGACCGCCTGCGCCCGCGAGATCACCCCCGCCTGGCGCCGCAGCAGCGGCGCCACGCCACGCCTCGTCGCCCCCGACGACCGTTCACCACTCCGCCCAGAAGTCATGCGAACTTCGACGGCCGCCGCCGACCCGCGGTTCCACCCGCCCGAGGATCACCACCTCGGCTCGTGGAACCGCGCAGAACGCGGCTCCGCGTACCCGATCGGCGATCACCAAGCTGTGCTTCCAGCCGCGACACCGAGCCACCCAACCGAGCGCTGTCCCCGAGCGCTGGTCTCCGAACGCTGTCTCCGAACGCTGGTCTCCGAACGCTGGTCTCCGAACGCTGGTCTCCGAACGCTGGTCTCCGAACGCTGGTCTCCGAGCAGCCTCCCCAAGCGGCCTCCCCGATCGTCCTGCCGGGGGTGCACGCTTCCCCCGAGGACCCATCCGTGATCACCGCTTCGGCACCTCGAGCCGCGACCCGCGCGGCTGTGCGCGCCAAGACGGTGATCATGATCGTCCGCGAGGAACCCGTTCAAGTGGGCCAGCCACCCAAGATCACCACTTCGGCTCGGAACGCCGTGGTGAGCGCGGCTCGCCGCACCGAAGCGATGATCATTGCGTGCGGCGAGCGACGGAAACCGCGACATTCCTGAATCGCCCCACACCCGCGACATCGCCCCACATCCGCACCCACCGGACACGAGTGATTCGGACACGAGCGGCGCTAGCGACCAGGGCAGGCGACCCCGACACAAGCGGCCAGGCACGCGGGGTTCGTTCGGATGCGCCTCGGTCCCGGCTGTGAGGGGACCCGCGCACGGGCGCCGTGCAATGCAGCGGTCCCGGGCACACGCGCCCGGACACGGCAGCAGCGACGCAGGCGCGAGCGGCTCGGACACAGCGACCCGGACACGAGCGACCCAGGCGCGGACGGCCCGAGCCGCGAGCGACCCCAAACACGAGCGGCCCAAGCGCAAGCGGCCCAAGCGCAAGCAACCTCACGCAAGCGACCCAGACACGAGTGACCCAAGCGCAAGCAATCCGGCGCAAGCGGCCCGAGCGGCCCGAGCGCAAGCGACCCAGATACGGACGGCCCAAGCGCGAGCGACCCAGACAAGGGCGGCTCGGACACAACCGGCCCAGGCGCGAGCCGGGCACGACGGATCAGGCGCGGCAGCCCAGCGGGAGGTGATCAGGGACGGGTCAGGTCCACCAGATCCGCCACCACCGCGCGGTCCGCGTCGACCCACGCCACGGTGGGGACCTCGGACGGGCCCAGCCAGCGCACCGCCCGGTGCTCCAGCGCCTCGGGCTCCGCGGAACCGGCGGCGAGCGAGGCCGAGTACATCCGGAGCACCCGGTCGCGGCCCCGCACCGAGATCGGGAGGTCGGTGCCGAGCCGGGCGCCGACCTCGAGCCCCACCCCGAGCTCCTCGCGGCACTCGCGCACGAGCGCCTCGGGCTCGGTCTCGCCCACCTCGACGGACCCGCCCGGCAGCTCCCACCGCCCCGCGAGCTCCGGGGGCCGTGCGCGCTGGGCCGCGAGCACGCTCCCCGACCGCACGATCGCGGCCCCGACGACCACCGGTGCCCCCACCAGCTCCTCGGCCCGTCGCCGGTAGACCACGGCCCGCGCCGCGAGCATGTCCCGGATCAGCCTGCGGACCAGGATCCTGTCGCCGACCCGGCCCAGCGGGCCGAACGGGGACTCCCACGTGATCTCGTCGTGCAGCACGGTCCCCTCGGGGCCCTCCTCCAGCGTGGTGCGGTGGACGAGGGATCTGGCCAGGCCGCCCACCAGCGCGGACGTCATCCCGCCCGGTCCCACCGACTGGATCCGCGACCGGCAGCGCAACCGGATGCCGGGGACGAGCCGGGCATCGAGCCGCACCTCGTCGCCGGCGACCAGCAGCCGCACCGCGGAGGAGAAGCGGTGCCCCGCGAGGGTGAGCGCCTCGACGGCGACCTCGCAGTCCCGCACCACACCCGCCACGAGCCTGCGCGGAGCGGCGACGGGGGTCGACATGCTGAGCACCGGCACCCGCCGATCGTCCCAGCCGCGGGCTACGGCGCGGGCCAGCGGGCCTCCAGCCGGGCGCCGCCCCAGGCCGACTCCCCCGCCGTCACCGAGCCGCCCCGGCCGGTCACCAACGCGGACACCAGCGCCAGACCCAACCCCGCGTGTCCGCCTCCCGCCTCCTGCGACAGCCGGGTGAACCGGTCGAAGACGCGGCCCCGGTCCGCGACGGGGATGCCCGGGCCGTCGTCGGAGACCACCAGCCGGGTCCAGCGCCCCGCGGGCAGCACCTCGATCCGCACCCGGGTCGCGGCGTAGCGGGCCGCGTTGCCCAACAGGTTGTCCAGCACCAGCCCCACCTCCGCGGGGCTGGCCACCACCAGCGCGTTCCCCGGGGCCAGCAGCTCGGGCGCCGGACCGCTCGCCACCCGGTCCAGCGC
>NZ_JACBXB010000287.1 GCF_013870575.1 Pseudonocardia pini | reverse complement strand
CCGACCTGCTCGTTCCACTCCCCCAGGCTCACGGCGTAGCCGCGCGCACGGATCTCGGCGAGCTCGCCGGGCAGCTCCTCGGCCGTCCGGGTCCGCGGGGTGAAGTGCTCGAGCTCGACACCGTCTAGGGCCAGGAGGGCGTCCGGGTCGTGGGCCAGGATCGCCTTGCCCGCCGCGTTGGCGTGCAGCGGCGCGACGTGGCCCACCGTCAACCGGCGGCCGACGACCTCGGGTCCCTCCGCGAGGCCCACACAGACCCGCAGCCTGCCGGTCCGTACGAACAGCCCGGTCGTCTCGCCGACCGCGTCCCTGACCCGGCGCAGCTCCGGGCCCGCGACCTCGACGAGGCCGAGGCCGTGCCGCGCGACCGAGGCCCACCGGACCATCGCCAGCCCGATCCGGTAGACGCCCGCCCGCTGGTCCAGCAGCCCGTCGAGCTCCATGTTCTGCAGCAGCCGCAGGCACGTGCTCGCCGGCAGCCCGCTGCGCGTGCGGATCGCGCGCAGGTCGAGCTCGGGCTCCTCGGGGGTGAACAGATCGAGGATGTCCCGCACCTTCGCGAGCACCTGCACCCGGGTGAACGCGCCCCCCGGGTCGCCGACCGCCATGTGCGCCAGTGAATCCGCGTGCCCGCGGCCGGTCAAGTCAGCCGTAGTCGTAGTACTCGGTGATCACACCGTCCCGGACCGTGAAGACGGTGAGCAACCGGTCGTCGAGGGTGTCGCCCTGGGACCCGAAGCCCGGCAGGTCCACGGCGAGCGTCCCGCCCCACTGCTGCTCGCGGTAGACCACGTCCCCGACCACGTTCACCCGAAGCGCCGGTCCGAGCTTGCGATCCGGCAGGTAGTCCGAGGCGAAGGCGCGCAGGGTCGCCACCAGCTCCGCCGCGCTCGCGAACGAGAAGCCCCGGTTGTAGTGCTGGAAGTCCAGCTGGGGCGACAGCAGCGCCTCCATCGCCTCGAAGTCCTGGGCGTTGTAGGCGTCCACATAGGCCTCGACGATCTCGGCCGCGCTCTGCTCGCTCATCCGTCCTCCTCGACGTCGGGCGACCCGGTGTCACCCGAGGCCCCCGGAGCCTAGGGAGGCGCGCCCGCCG
Organism: Pseudonocardia pini; assembly: GCF_013870575.1. Classification (GTDB taxonomy): domain Bacteria; phylum Actinomycetota; class Actinomycetes; order Mycobacteriales; family Pseudonocardiaceae; genus Pseudonocardia; species Pseudonocardia pini. Next base: position 5,364 of record NZ_JACBXB010000287.1, on the reverse strand, counting down.
GGCGGGTCCGTGGCGGGCGGGGACTGGCGCAACCGACAGGGTCAGCCGTCGACCGGCAGCGGCACACTGACCACCACCCGGGGCGGTCGGCGGCGTGCGATCCGCAGCAGGCCCCGCACCTCGTGCAGGGTGCGGCGGGTGGCGCGCAGCCCGTACCCCTCGTGCCCGCCGGTCGGGAACCCGACGCCGTCGTCCTCGACGACCACGGACATCCGGTCGGCCTGCACCCGGACCGCCACCTCGATGTGCTGCGGGCCGCCGTGCTTGGCGGCGTTCACCATCAGCTCGCGCGCCGCGCGCAGGAGGGCCTCCGCGGTGCTCGCGGGGAGCAGCCTGCCGCGTTCGGCGACGCCGCGTCCGACGACCAGGTCGATCGGGAGGCCGAACTCGTGCGCGACGTCGAGCACCGTCCCGCGCATCCGCGTGACCAGGTCGACCCGGTCCTCCGGGGCGGAGAGCTGGTGGATGGCGTCCCGCAGCGAGGTCTCGCTGCGCATCAGCAGCGACCGGGCGTGCGCGACCGACGCGCGCACCGCACTGTCCTCCCTGCTGCAGGACCTGGGAGGTGACCTCCCCGCCCGCCCGCAGCTCGGCGGCACACGCGGTGTGCAGCATCCGACGCAGGGGCGGATCGAGATCGGCGTACACGACCTCGCGGTAGAGGTCGTGCTGGAAGGTGAGCAGCTCGTCCTCCTCGACGGTCGTCTCCGCACGCCCCGACTCCGAGGTCCAGCGCGCCACACCCGACGCGACGGCCGCCTGCACCGCGCCGAGCAACGCGGCAGGCTTGCTCCCGGTCACCGCGGCCAGCTGCTCCGGGCCCGCGGGTCTGCCCCACACCGCGAGCACCTGCAGCAGGTCCCGGGCGGCGGGATCGAGCAGCGCCAGGTGGGTCCGCGCGCCGGCCTGCACCGACGCGGGGGCCTCCGCGGCGGTCACCGAGGTGGTGAGCATTCCGCCCTCGGTGCCGAGCAGGCCGCGCCGCTCGAGATCGTCGAGCATCACGCGGGTGTGGAACGGGTTGCCGCCGGTCAGCGCCAGCAGCCCCTGCACCGCGGGCCCGGGCGGCGCGCCGTAGCGGGCGGTGACCAGCCCGTCGAGCTCCGCGGGGGCGAGCCCGTCGAGCTCGACGGTGTGCACGTCCGGCCTGGCCGCCAGCACGGTCAGACCCTCGCGGACGGGCAGCGGGCGGCGGGTGAGCAGCAGCGAGAGCGGGAGGTCCCGGGTCATGTCGACGAGCCAGCCGAGCAGGTCCAGCGAGTCGCCGTCGGCCTGGTGGAGGTCGTCCGCGCACAGCAGCACGGGACCCTCGGCGCAGAGCTTCTCCGCGGCCTCCACCATCCGGTCGGCGGTGTCCGGGCGCGGCGGGTACACCGCCTCGACACCGAGCAGCCCGGCGATCAGCCCGAACGGGCGGCTGCGGCTCATCTCGTCCGCCTCGACGCGCCGCACGGTCGCGCCCCCGCGGGCCAGCCGCCCGGCGACCATGCCCGCGGTCGTCGACTTGCCGATCCCCGGCAGACCCGTCACGAGGACCGTGCGCGTCTCCTGCAGCTGCCCGACGATCTCGTCGACCGCCGCGGAGTGCGGGCGCGCGGGATCGGACACCAGGCCAGGTTATCCGGCGGGACGGGCTGTCGGATGATCCCTTCGGCCCTGATCGGCAGAGGCGCTGTGCTCGTGCTCCGTCGCCGAGGGGCGGCGGTGGGGCGTGATCTGAGCGCGGCGCAGCGCGGTGGGGGTGGTGTCGAACCAGCGTCGGACGGCACGGGTGAGGCCGGACTGCGCCGAGAGCCCCACCATGGCCGCGACCTGCGCGAACGGGACGTCGGTGGCGGTGACGAGCCGGTGCGCGGCCTCGCGGCGGACCTCGTCGAGGATCCGTTCGAAGGTGGTGCCCTCGCCGGCGAGATGACGCTGCAGGGTCCGCGACGGTCCGGCCCGGCTCGGCGAAGTTGCTCTCCAGGTAGTCGAGCGCGAGCGTGCGCAGCAGCAGGTCGCCGCCCGCGACCGGTGCCTCGGTGAGCGTGGCGGGCAGCCGCAGCAGGGTCGCGTCGCGGGCGAACCGGACGTCGGCGCCGAAGAACGCGGTGTATCTCGTCACCGGGACGAGTGGTGGATGCGTCAGATGGGCCGAACGCAGCCCGTACGGGCCGCCGTGCAGGAGCAGGATGATGCGGTGCAGCAGCCCCAGCCCCAGGTCCGTGGCCTGCGGGGGCATCGGCTCGGGCCCGACGGCGCCGTACCGCAGCGCGGTCACGCCGCGGACGCCCTCCGGATCGGGCACCTGCGCGATCGACAGTGCGGGGCTGTGCACGAACAGGAACCGCGAGGCGCTGGCCATCGCGTCGCCGAGGGTCCGGGCGTTCTCGATCGCGACGGCGAGCGGGCCGAGGATCCCCGCGTCCTGGCGCTCGGCCAGGAGCAGACCGAGGTCGGGCCGGTCGAGCTCGGCCGCCGCGACCTCCAGCAGCAGCCCGACGCTGCGGACCGGGACCACGGCGTCGTCGGCGGACACGGCTGCGGGGTCCACGCCGAACCGGGTGAGGAGCCCCGTTGCGTCCCCACCCAGGCTCTCCACCAGCGCCGGGAGTCCCCGCAGCGACGCCGCCCGCACGACCGGTCCCATGTCGCGTGAGGATAAATCATTGTCGGGCTCGGGTAAGCGTGGGTCGGGCGGGGAGACGACACTGGTTGCTATGAACGACACCGACGTCCTGATCGTCGGCGCCGGGCTCTCCGGCGTCGGCGCCGCGTACCGCCTGCAGCAGGAACGTCCGGGGGACCGCTACGCGATCCTGGAGCAGCGTGCCGCGATCGGCGGCACCTGGGACCTCTTCCGATACCCGGGCGTGCGGTCCGACTCGGACATGTTCACCCTCGCCTACCCGTTCAAGCCGTGGCGGGGCGAGAAGTCGCTGGCCGACGGCGAGAGCATCCGCACGTACATCCGTGACACCGCGCGAGAGGCCGGGATCGACCGGCACATCCGGTTCGACACCACGGTGCACTCGGCGGACTGGTCCAGCGCCGACCAGCGCTGGACCGTGCGGACCTCGCAGGGCGAGTGGCGTGCGAAGTTCGTCTACCTCTGCGCGGGCTACTACTCCTACGACCAGGGCTACCAGCCTGCCTTCCCCGGCCTCGCCGACTACGCGGGGACCTTCGTGCACCCGCAGGCCTGGCCCGAGGACCTGGACCACGCGGGCAGGCGGGTGGTGGTGATCGGCAGCGGCGCCACCGCCGTCACGCTCGTCCCGGCCATGGCGGAGACCGCCGCGCACGTGACGATGCTGCAGCGCTCGCCGTCGTACCTCACCGCCCTGCCCCCGCGCGACGGTCTCGCCGACACCCTGCGTCGTCGGCTCCCCGCCGGGACGGCGAACCGGATCGTGCGAGCGAAGAACATCGCCCTCAGCCAGGGCTTCTACCAGCTCGCGAGGCGGCGGCCGAAGCTCGTGCGGGGGGCGTTGCGCAAGATGGCGCTGCGGTTCCTCGACGAGCATGCCGTGGACGAGCACTTCACCCCGACCTACGAGCCGTGGGACCAGCGGCTCTGCGTGGTGCCGGGCGCGGACTTCTACAAGGCGGTCCAGGCCGGGACCGCGTCGGTGGTCACCGACCACGTCGACACCTTCACCGAGAAGGGCATCCGGCTGCGGTCCGGTGCGGAGCTGGAGGCGGACATCGTGGTGTCCGCGACGGGGCTGCAGATGCTGCCGCTCGGCGGGCTCTCCCTCACCGTCGACGGTGCGGCGGTCACGCTGGGGGACACGTTCTCCTACCGCGGCCTGATGCTCTCCGGCGTGCCGAACCTGGCGTACTGCATCGGGTACACGAACGCCTCGTGGACGCTGCGGGCCGACCTGTCCTCGCGCTACGTCACGCGGTTGCTGACCCACCTCGAGAAGCACGGGTACGCAGCGGCCGCACCGACCGCGCCTGCCTCCGCCGAGCGGCGCCCGCTGCTCGACCTGACGTCGGGTTACGTGAAGCGCTCGATCGCGAACTTCCCCAGCCAGGGCGTCGAGCAGCCGTGGCAGGTGCAGCAGAACTACGTGGCCGACCTGATCCAGATGTCGCGGGCCGACCTCGCCCGCGACATGCGCTTCACCCCGGCCCACTCCCTGCAGGAGGCCTGACGTGCAGAAGTATCGGTTCGGCGGGCAGACGGCGGTCCTCACCGGCGCGGCGGGCGGGATCGGCGAGCAGCTCGCCTACGGGCTCGCCGAGCGGGGCAGCGACCTCGTGCTCGTCGACCGGGACGCCGAGGGCCTGGCCCGGGTGGCGGACCGGGTGCGCGACACGGTGAAGGTGGAGACGCACGTCGTGGACCTCGCCGACCGGGCGGCGGTGACCGCGCTCGGCGAGGAGCTTGCCACGAGGCGCATCGGCCTGCTCGTCAACAACGCCGGGGTCGCGCTGGGCGGCAGGTTCCGCCAGGTCACGCTCGAGGAGTTCGAGTGGGTCATGGACGTCAACTTCCGCGCGCCCGTGGTGCTGACCCACCATCTGCTGCCCGCGCTGACCGCCGAGCCGGGCGGGCACCTGGTCAACGTGTCCAGCCTCTACGGCCTGATCGGGCCCGCCGGGCAGTCAGCGTACTCGTCGAGCAAGTTCGCGATCCGCGGCTTCAGCGAGGTGCTGCGACACGAGCTGGCCGAGACGGGCACCGGCGTCACGCAGGTCCATCCCGGCGGGATCCGCACCGACGTGGCCAAGAACGCCCGGCTGGGGTCCGGTGTGGACCCGGCGGAGGTGGCGCAGCACCAGGCGGCCTTCGCGAAGCTGCTCAGCTACCCGCCGGAGAAGGCGGCCGCCGAGATCCTCGACGGCGTGGAGCACCGTCGGCCACGTGTGCTGATCGCGGCGAGCGCCAGGGTGCCCGACCTGCTCGCGCGCCTGCTGCCCGGTTCGTACGGTCCGGTGCTGGACAGGCTGATCGCACTGACCACCCGCTAGGTTCTCCCGCATGCAGGTGCACGGAGAGGTCGGGCAGCCTGTCGTGCTGCTCCCGGGCGGGGCCGCGCCGTGCGCGGGGTTCTTCCCCGGGCTGGTCGAGGGGCTGGTCGCGGACCCGGGCTGCCGGGTCGTGGTGCACGACCGGCCGGGCACCGGGCGTTCGACGGAGCCGGGCGGGCTCGCCGGCGCGACCGCCCATCTGCACGCGTTGGTCACCGAGCTCGGGCTCGGCCCGGTCGTCGTGGTGGGACAGAGCCTCGGCGGCGCGGTCGCGACCCTCTGGGCCCGTGATCACCCGGGCGATGTGGCCGGTCTCGTCCTGCTCGACCCGACGCCGATCAACGACCCCGCGGCCTGCGTGCGCATCGAGCGGCCGGTCCGGGTGGTGGGCGCCGTCGCGCG
>NZ_JACBXB010000286.1 GCF_013870575.1 Pseudonocardia pini | reverse complement strand
CCTCGGCGGCGGGCAGGACCGTGTCCAGCCGCTCCCGGCCCGCGCCGGACCAGACGTCGGCGAGCGCGTCGAGACAGTCCGCGAGGGCCTCGACGCCGGCGCGCAGCCGGTCCCGGTACGGACGCGGTGTGGGATCCGGCCACAGCACGAGCTCCGCGACCGCGAGCAGCACGACGGCCAGCGCGAACCCGGCCAGCCGCCACCCGAGCGCACCCGGGTCGTAGGGCGGGAACGACGGCAGGATGTAGAGCAGCTGCGTGCCTGCCGCGAGCCCGACCAGCCGCGGCCCACCGACGCCCACGAAGCTCACCACGAACCCGAGCACGACCATCCCCGCGGTCGCCGCCGCCAGGTTCACCGACAGCAGCGTGCCGAGCGTGATCAGGACGGCCCCGACGGGCAGCATCACCACCAGCGTGCGGGCACGGCGCGTGGGGCTGCCCGGGATCTGGGAGAGCACCCCGAGCGCGACCGCCCCGAACAGCGCGTACGGGGCCATGTCGACGTTGTCCAGCGCGTAGCGGCAGAGGTAGAAGCCCAGGCAGGCCACGATCGTGACCCGCGCCGCGCGGCGCACGGCGACCAGCCCCGGATCGTGCCTGCGCAGCCAGTCCATCCCGGTGATCCTGGCCGGGGCCGCAGGATCAGTCCAGGTGCGGCTGGGGGACGGCGTTGCGGCGGTCGCTGAGCTTCTTCGGCCAGTAGTGCTGGATGGCGGCGTTGAAGTGCGCACCGACCACGATCGCCATGCCGATGAAGAACGTGGCCAGCAGGAACGCGATCGGCGCGGCCAGCGCGCCGTAGGTGTACCCCGTGCCGGTGAGCCAGTTGATGTACACGCGCAGGCCGGTGGCGCCGCACAGGAACACGACGGCGGCCAGCACGGCACCCGGCAGCCCGCGGTGCCACGGCGGCTTGGCGGGCAGGGCGAGCTTGTACAGCGTGGTGAGGGCGAGGATGAGCCCCATCCCGAGCACCGGGTAGTACAGCCAGCCGATCAACGTGATCGCGGTGTCCTGCCAGGCGGCGGGCAGCAGCTTGGGCAGCCGGTCCGGTCCCAGGGCGAGCAGCGGCAGCGAGATGATCCCGCCGACCAGCGCCACCAGGTACATCAGCAGCGCGAGGATCCGCTGCCACACGGGGTTGCGCACGCCGTACTGGTCATGGGCCCGGGTGATCGCGTCGACGAAGGACGACATCGCCGACGAGCCGGACCACAGCGAGATCAGGAAGCCCAGCGAGACCAGCTCGGAGCGGCCGGTGGTGAGGATGGTGTCGACCGTGGGGGCGATGATCTCGTCCACGGCGTTGTCGCTGAACACGGTGCCCGCGCCCGCGACGAGCTGGCGCTGGGCCAGCGCGATGGTGTCCGGGCCGAACCACTCGCCGATGTAGCCGAGCGAGCCCAGCAGGCCCAGCAGCAGCGGCGGCAGCGACAGGGTCTGCCAGAAGGCGGCGGCGGCGGACTCGCTGAAGATGTTGTCGTCCCAGGCCCGCACGCCGGTGCGCTTGAAGAGCAGCCCCAACGCCCGCCATCCGTGCGGCCGGGGCGAGCCGTCCGCGCTGAGCCGGACCGTGGGTGCCTCCGGCGAGACGTCGACGGCGGCGGGTTCGGCCGCCGGAGCAGGCGGACTCTCCCGCTCGCGAGCCTCCCCCGCCACGTCCGTCATGCATCCAGCATGCGCCCACCTGGGCGTTCTGTCAGCGCTCGGGCCCGGCGCGCCAGGACGATCAGCCGAGGAGCTTCAGGATCTGCTCCGCCGCGAGGGTCGGGGTCAGGTCGCCCTCCCGGACCTCTCGCGTGACCTCCGGCAGCCGCTCCCGCACGGTCGGGTCGCTGGTCAGCCGGTCGAGCAGCTGATCGCGGATCATCGCCCACATCCACTCGACCTGCTGGTCCGCGCGTCGGGTGGCGAGCTCGCCGTGCTTCTCCAGCGCCGCGCGGTGCTCGAGGATCTTGCCCCAGACCTTGTCCAGCCCCTTGCCGGTCTGGGCCGAGCAGGACAGCACCGGGGCTCGCCAGTGCTCCGACGCCGGCGTCATCATGTGCAGGGCGCCCGCCAGGTCCCGAGCCGCGGCCTTGGCGTCCGTCTCGTGCGGCCCGTCCGCCTTGTTCACGGCCACGACGTCGGCCAGCTCCAGGATCCCCTTCTTGATCCCCTGCAGCTGGTCCCCGGTGCGCGCGATGGTGAGGAAGAGGAACGTGTCCACCATCCCGGCCACGGTGACCTCGGACTGGCCGACGCCGACCGTCTCGACCAGCACGACGTCGTAGCCCGCGGCCTCCATCAGCACCATCGTCTCGCGGGTGCGCCGGGCGACCCCGCCGAGCGTGCCCGCGCTCGGCGACGGCCGGATGAAGGCGTTGTCGTCCACCGCCAGGGCGGCCATCCGGGTCTTGTCCCCCAGGATCGACCCGCCCGTCCGCGTCGACGAGGGATCGACCGCGAGCACCGCGACCTTGTGGCCGGCCGCGGTCAGCCGGGTCCCCAACGCCTCGATGAACGTCGACTTCCCGACGCCCGGCACCCCGGAGATCCCGACCCGGACCGCTCCCCCGGCGTGCGGGGTCAGCTCCAGCAGCAGCCGCTGGGCCTCCTCGCGGTGCGCGGGCTTGGCCGACTCGATCAGGGTGATCGCCCGGGCGAGCAACGTGCGGTTGCCGTCGAGGACCCCCTCGGCGAGGGTCTCGACGTCGACCTGGCGAGGCATCAGCCCTGGGCCGCCTTCAGCTTCTCCAGCAGGTCGATCGCGGCCTCGGAGATGACCGTGCCGGGCGGGAAGACCGCCGCGGCGCCCATCTCGATCAGCTCCGGCACGTCCGCGGGCGGGATGACCCCGCCCACCACGATCATGATGTCCGACCGGTCGAGCTTGGCCAGCTCCTCCTTCAGCTCGGGCACCAGCGTGAGGTGTCCGGCCGCGAGCGAGCTGGCCCCGACCACGTGGACGTCCGCCTCCACGGCCTGGCGCGCGACCTCCGCCGGGGTCTGGAACAGCGGGCCCACGTCCACGTCGAAGCCCAGGTCGGCGAACGCCGTGGCGATCACCTTCTGGCCGCGGTCGTGGCCGTCCTGCCCCATCTTGGCGACGAGGATGCGGGGCTGGCGACCCTCCTCCTCGGCGAACTCGCCCACGAGCTCGCGGGCACGGGTGATCGCCGGGCTGGAGCCGGCTTCGTCGGAGTACACGCCGGAGATGATCCTGATCTGCCCGGAGTGCCGCCCGAACACCTTCTCCAGCGCGTCGGAGATCTCACCGACCGTGGCCTTCGCCCGGGCGGCGTCGACGGCCAGGGCCAGCAGGTTCTGGTCGAAACCGCGCTCCGACCCGTCGGCGATCGCGGCCGCCGAGTTCGTGAGTGCCTGCAGCGCCGCGTCGACCGCGCGGGAGTCCCGCTCGGCGCGCAGCCGCTCGAGCTTCTCGAGCTGCTCGCGGCGGACCTGCTTGTTGTCCACCTTGAGCACGTCGATGGCCTCGTCGGAGTCGACGACGTACTTGTTGACCCCGATGACCGGCTGGCGGCCCGAGTCGATCCGGGCCTGGGTGCGGGCCGCGGCCTCCTCGACGCGCAGCTTGGGGATGCCGGCGTCGATCGCCTGGGCCATCCCCCCGGCCTTCTCGACCTCGGTGATGTGCCCCCACGCGCGGCGGGCGAGGTCGTAGGTCAGCTTCTCGACGTAGTGCGAGCCGCCCCACGGGTCGATGACCTTGGTCGTGCCGGACTCCTGCTGCAGCAGCAGCTGGGTGTTGCGGGCGATGCGCGCGGAGAAGTCCGTGGGCAGCGCGAGCGCCTCGTCGAGCGCGTTGGTGTGCAGCGACTGGGTGTGCCCCTGCGTCGCCGCCATCGCCTCGATGCAGGTGCGGACCACGTTGTTGTAGACGTCCTGCGCGGTCAGCGACCAGCCCGAGGTCTGCGAGTGCGTGCGCAGGGACAGCGACTTGGGGTTCTTCGGCCCGAACTCGTTCACGAGCTTCGACCAGAGCAGGCGCGCGGCCCGCATCTTCGCGACCTCCATGAAGAAGTTCATCCCGATGGCCCAGAAGAAGCTCAGCCGCGGCGCGAACCTGTCGACGTCGAGGCCCGCGTCGATGCCCGAGCGGAGGTACTCCACGCCGTCGGCGAGAGTGTAGGCCAGCTCGAGGTCGTTCGTCGCCCCGGCCTCCTGGATGTGGTACCCGGAGATCGAGATCGAGTTGAACTTCGGCATCTTCTGCGAGGTGTAGCTGAAGATGTCCGAGATGATCTTCATGGACGGCTGGGGCGGGTAGATGTAGGTGTTGCGGACCATGAACTCCTTGAGGATGTCGTTCTGGATGGTCCCCGCGAGCTGCTCCGGCTTCACCCCCTGCTCCTCGGCCGCCACGATGTAGAGCGCGAGCACGGGCAGGACGGCGCCGTTCATGGTCATCGAGACGGACATCTTGTCCAGCGGGATGCCGTCGAACAGCTGGCGCATGTCGTAGATCGAGTCGATCGCGACGCCGGCCATGCCGACGTCCCCGCCGACGCGGGGGTGGTCCGAGTCGTAGCCGCGGTGCGTGGCCAGGTCGAACGCGATCGACAGGCCCTTCTGCCCGGCCGCGAGGTTGCGGCGGTAGAAGGCGTTGGACTCGGTGGCCGTGGAGAAGCCCGCGTACTGGCGGACCGTCCACGGCTGGCTCGCGTACATCGTGGGGTACGGGCCGCGCAGGTACGGCGTGATGCCCGGGTAGGTGTGGAGGAAGTCCAGCCCCTCCAGGTCCGCCGGGGTGTAGAGCTGCTGGACCGGGATCCCCTCGGGGGACTCCCACGGCGCACCGGGGGTGAAGTCCGTGCCCGGTGCGGCGTCGGAGGCGAGTCCGACCTGGGTGAAGTCCGGGATGGTCACTTCGAAGCCTCCAGAGCCTCGTACACGTCCTCGATGACGGCCAGGGCGTCGCAGCCCGCGTAGAGGTACCCGTCCACGCCGGGGACCGCACCCTTGCCCGCCAGGAGGACCCGCTGGGCACCCGCCTCCCTGAGGGCGGCGGCGGTGGCCTCGGCCCGCTCCTCGTAGAGCGTGTCGGTGGAGCAGAGGACCACGACCGGGGCGCCGGTGTAGGCCTTCACGACCTCCTCGGCGGACTCCGTGGGCCCCGCCTCGACGTCCGCGATCCCCCCGGCCTGCAGCAGGTTGCGGGCGAACCCGGCCCGCGCGGTGTAGGCCGCGAGCGGGCCCAGGGTGGCCAGGAACGCGGTCGGCCGGGAGCCGGTCTCGGCCAGGATCGCGTCGGACCGGTCGCGGTGCGACTCGTAGGCCTCGGCGGGCCGGTAGAGCGGCAGCCCCCCGCGGGCGAGGGGCTCGGGGAGCGGGGTGCGCTCGACGGGCTTCTCGTCCAGGTTCGGGAACTCGGAGACCCCGGTCAGCGGGGTCCGCCGGGTCGCGATGCCCTTCTCCCGCTGGGCCCGGACCTCGGCGACCCGCTCGGCCACGAAGCCCGAGTCGAGCGCCGCGACGGCGCCGCCCGCGGCCTCGACGGCCTGGAAGAACGCCCAGCCCGCCTGCGCCAGGTCGTCCGTCAGGTGCTCGATGTACCAGGAGCCGCCGCCCGGGTCGATCACCCGTGCCAGGTGCGACTCCTCGAGCAGGAGGGACTGCGTGTTGCGCGCGACGCGCCGCGAGAAGGCCTCGGACTCGCCGATCGCGATGTCGAAGGGCGGCACCGTGACCGCGTCCGCGCCGCCGATGCCGGCGGCGAACCCGGCGACGGTCCCCCGCAGCATGTTCACCCACGGGTCCCGCCTGGTGAACAGCGTGGGCGAGACGACGGCGTGCTGGGTCTGCCCCGGCCCGCTCGCTCCGGTGTCCGCCTGGCTGGCTTCCAGGACCCGGCCCCACAGCCGCCTGGCGGCGCGGAGCTTGGCGATGGTGGGGAACTGTTCGGCCGTGGCGGCGAAGCGGAACTCCAGGACCCCGGCGGCCTGCTCGACCGACAGGCCGGCGTCGGTCAGGGCGCGGAGGTATTCGACGCCCGCGGCCAGCGCGAAGCCGAGCTCCTGCCCCTCCGAGCCACCCGCCTCCTGGACCGGCGTCCCGTCCACGACGATGGCCTTCACCTGCGGGAACTCACCGGCGACCCGGGCGGCGAGCGGCACGACCGACTCGACGGCCGGGCTCTCGCCGGAGCGGGCGCGCAGGCCGATCGGGTCGAGGCCCAGGGTGCCGAGGAGGGCGTCCTTCGCGACGCCCCTGCGCTCGGCCAGCTCGAGGAAGGCCTCGGCGGCCTCGACGGCGACGGCGCCGCCGTCGAGCACGACGGGGGCCAGGTCGAGGATCACCTCGTCGAGCACCTCGGACAGCTCGGCGACGGGGACCCCACCCGGGCCCACCGCCAGCCAGATGGAGGCGACGCCGTTCTCGAGGTCCGCGAGGATCGCCGCGCGGGCGACCTCGCCGGACTCGGCGGCGTGGTGCTGCCGGACGTCCCACCCGGGCGTGCTG
>NZ_JACBXB010000285.1 GCF_013870575.1 Pseudonocardia pini | reverse complement strand
AAGGTCGAACCCAGCGGGTAGGGCGAGCCGGGCCAGATGTGCACAGATCCTCCGGTGGAGCGGCGGAGCGGCGGCTGGCCAGAGCCACCTGGAGCCGCTCCCTCCCGTCCACGTCGAGCGCGGGCGGGTCCGGCCGGGAGGCCGCGACGACCGTGCCCGCTCGGTCGACGACGGTCACCGCGACGCCGTAGACCTCGTCGTAGCGGGCCAGCTCCTCGGCCAGCCCGGGCGCGGTGTCCTCGGTGATGGGCCGCTGCGCGCGGGAGGCGAAGTAGATCGTGTCCGTGAGCCGGTCGATGAACAGCTCCTGTTGTGCCGCACGGGAGTTCGACAGCGCGAGCGGCACCCCGAGCCCGACGGCGAGCAGCCCGACGAGCACGCAGACGATGACCAGCAGGCGCGTCCTCACCGCCGATCAGCCGGTCCCCAGCCGGTACCCCACCCCACGCACGGTCTGGACCAGCTCGGGCCGCCCGAGCTTCGTGCGCAGGGTGGCCACGTGGACGTCGAGCGTGCGGTTCGCGCCGGGCCAGCTGCGCCCCCACACCTCCGCCACGATCCGGGTCCGGGTGCAGACCGTCCCGCGCGCCGACGCGAGCAACGCCAGCACCTGGAACTCCTTGCGCGTCAGCACGACCTCGGTGCCGTCGACGGTCACCGTGTGCCGCCCCAGGTCGATGGCCACACCGTCCGCGGTCGTGACGACGCGGTCCACCGCCTCCGAGGCCTCGGGCCCGCGGCGGCGCTGCACGGCGTGGATCCGCGCGACCAGCTCGCCGACGTCGTAGGGCTTGACCACGTAGTCGTCCGCGCCCGAGTGCAGCCCGACGATCCGGTCCTCCACGTCCCCCCGCGCGGTCACCACGATCACCGGCACGTCGCTGGCCTCACGGATGGCGCGGCAGACGTCCACCCCGTCGGCGTCGGGCAGGCCGAGGTCCAGCAGGACGACGTCCACCCCGCCGAGGTGCTCGACGGCGTCTCGCCCGCGGTCGAGCCGGGTGGTGGTCATCCCGTGCCGGTGGAGGGCGGGGCGCAGTGCGGCGGCGACCCGGTCGTCGTCCTCGACCAGCAGGATGTGCACGCCGACCTCCCTTCGCGGTTGTTATCGATACGAAACCCTAAAGGTTGCCCAAGGTGATGGACTCGCATGTCCGATTCGCCCTAGCGTCCCGCCATGCCTGGAGACCGCCCATGACCGATACCGGTACCCCCATGATCCGCATGGTCACCGTCGACAAGCACTTCGGTGAGCTGCACGTGCTCAAGGACATCAACCTCGAGGTCGACGCGGGCCAGGTCGTGGTGGTGCTGGGACCGTCGGGTTCCGGCAAGTCCACCCTGTGCCGCACGATCAACCGGCTCGAGCCGATCGACTCGGGTGTCATCGCGATCGACGGCGAGGAGCTGCCTGCGGAGGGCAAGGCGCTCGCCGGACTCCGGGCCGACGTCGGCATGGTCTTCCAGAGCTTCAACCTGTTCGCGCACAAGACGATCCTCGAGAACGTCATGCTCGGACCGCTGAAGGTCCGCAAGCAGAACAAGGGCGAGGCCGAGAAGAACGCGATGCGCCTGCTGGAGCGGGTCGGCATCGCGAACCAGAAGGACAAGTACCCCGCGCAGCTGTCCGGTGGGCAGCAGCAGCGCGTCGCGATCGCCCGGGCGCTCGCGATGAGCCCCAAGGTGATGCTGTTCGACGAGCCCACCTCGGCGCTGGACCCGGAGATGGTTCAGGAGGTGCTCGACGTGATGACCTCGCTGGCCAAGGAGGGCATGACGATGCTCGTGGTCACCCACGAGATGGGCTTCGCCCGTCGCGCCGCCAACCGGGTGATCTTCATGGCGGACGGCGAGATCGTCGAGGACGCCGCTCCGGACGCCTTCTTCACCAACCCCACGAGCGACCGCGCCAAGGACTTCCTCGGCAAGATCCTCACCCACTGACGCGTCCCCCTTCTCGACAACAGGAGTTCCGAAATGAAGTTGCGTTCCCTCGTGGTGGGGCTGGCCGCGGCCGCCCTCACCCTGACCGCCTGTGGACAGTCGGGTTCCCCCGGCGGGACCTCCGAGCCCGTCGTGAGCAACGCGCCCGCCGCCGACGTGACCGTGGCAGGCTCCCCGGTCTTCGACGCGATGAAGGCGCGCGGCCGCGTCGTCATGGGTGTCCGTGACGACCAGCCCGGCCTCGGGTTCAAGGACGCCACCACCGGCCAGTACGCCGGCTTCGACATCGAGATCGCGCGCCTCGTCGCCGCGCAGCTCGGCTTCGCCGCCGAGCAGATCGACTACAAGGTCGTGCCGTCGGCCGCCCGCGAGGACACCATCTCCCGCGGCGAGATCGACTACATGGTCGGCACCTACACGATCAACGACAACCGCAAGCAGCGCGTGTCCTTCGCGGGCCCGTACTTCGTGGCGGGCCAGGGCCTGCTGGTGAAGGAGGACAACACCGACATCACCGGCCCGCAGACGCTGCAGGGCAAGAAGGTCTGCTCGGTCACCGGCTCGACCCCGATCCAGCGCGTGCGCGACCAGGGCCTGACCGACCAGATCGTGGAGTTCCAGACCTACAGCCAGTGCGTGGACCAGCTGATCTCCGGCCAGGTCGACGCGGTCACCACGGACGACGCGATCCTCAAGGGCTTCGCCAGCCAGCAGCCCGACCAGATCAAGGTCGTCGGTGAGACCTTCTCGACCGAGCCCTACGGCATCGGCCTGAACAAGGACGACACCGCGCTGCGCAACAAGATCAACGACATCCTGCAGGCCGCGTACGACGACGGGACCTGGCAGAAGATCTACGACGAGACGCTCGGCAAGTCGGGCTCGCCCGCCTCGCCGCCCGCGCTCCAGCGGTACTGATCCCCACGCGGTCCCCGGGGCGGGCGCCCTGCCCGCCCCGGGGACCGTTCGCGCCCGCGTGAGAAGGAGCGGCCCGTAGTGAACGTCCTGTTGGACAACCTCGACCTGTACGGACGCGGGTTCCTCGGCACCATCCAGCTGTTCCTGGTGGCGGCGATCGGCTCGCTGCTGTTCGGCACGATCCTGGCCGGGATGCGCGTCAGCCCCGTGCCGGTCCTGCGCGCCTTCGGCACGCTCTACGTCAACACCATCCGGAACACGCCGCTGACCCTGGTGCTGTTCTTCTTCGCGTTCGCCTACCCGCGCCTGGAGATCGCCGACATCTCCTTCTTCTGGCGCGCGTGCATCGGCCTGATCCTCTACACCTCCGCGTTCGTGTGCGAGGTCGTCCGCTCGGGCATCAACACGGTCCCGGTGGGCCAGGCCGAGGCGTCGCGGGCGCTCGGGTTCACCTTCGGCCAGACGATGTCCCAGGTCGTGTTCCCGCAGGCCGTCCGGTCCGTCGTGCCGCCGCTGACCAACGTGCAGATCGCGCTGCTCAAGAACACCACGATCGCCGCCGGTTTCTCGGTGGTCGAGGCGGGCGGGATCTACGCGGCGCTGTCCGAGCGCGGCTACAACGTGCTCGTCGGGCTGCTCTGGGTCGCGCTGTTCTTCGTGATCCTCGTGGTGCCGCTGACCCTGCTGCAGCGCAACCTCGACCGGAAGTGGAGCACCGCACGATGACCTCGGTCCTCTACGACGTCCCCGGCCCCAAGGCCCGCGTCCGGAACCTGCTGATCGGCGGGGTCGGCACCCTGCTGGTGCTCGCCGTGCTCGGCTTCGTGGTCTACCGCCTCATCGTCACCGGCCAGTTCGAGCCGCGGCTGTGGGAGTGGATCACCTACGTCAACATCCAGTACCTCCTGCTCGACGCGCTGTGGAACACCGTCTCCGCGTTCCTCGTCGCCGCGGTCCTCTCGCTCCTGCTCGGCGCGCTGCTGGCCGCGGGACGGCTGTCGGACCACTCCTGGGTCAGCCGCCCGGCCGTCGTGCTGATCGAGCTGTTCCGCGCGATCCCGCTGCTGGTGCTGATCTTCATCCTGTTCTTCGGCGTCTCCCGCGCCTTCGGGATCGACATCCCGGCGTTCTGGGCGGTCGTCATCGGCCTGACCCTCTACAACGGCTCGGTGCTCGCCGAGGTGTTCCGCGCGGGCATCAACGCGCTGCCGAAGGGCCAGTCCGAGGCGGCGTACGCGCTGGGCATGCGCAAGACCCAGGTGATGACGAACGTGCTGCTCCCGCAGGCGCTGCGGGCCATGCTGCCCACGATCCTCAGCCAGCTCGTGGTGGTGCTCAAGGACACCGCGCTGGGCTACATCATCCTGTACCCGGAGCTGCTCTACCAGGCGCGCTTCCTGGGCAGCCAGGGCCAGCTGGGCAGCCCGATCCTGCAGGTCGCGATGGTCGTGGCGGTCATCTACATCGGGCTCTGCCTGATCCTCTCCGGCGGGTCGAAGCTGCTGGAGAAGCGGATGAGCCGGACCCCCAAGGGTGGCGGCGCGAAGCCCGCCGAGGCCCCCGAAGAGCTCGCCGGCGTGCTCTGACCCCACCCGCCGAGATGAACCTCAGTGCTGTTCGATCATGCTCTGGACAGCACTGAGGTTCATCTCGGCAGGTTCTCGACCTCGATCTCGGGCACGTCCGTCGCGAAGCCGAAGACCTGGCTGTAGAAGGAGAGCTCGGCGTCGAGGGCGCGGCGGATGTTCTCCGCCTTGCGGAAGCCGTGCTGCTCACCCGTGAACAGCAGGTAGGCCACCGGGACCTGCCGCGCCCGCAGCGCCTCGACGATCGCCTCCGACTGGTTCGGCGGCACGATCGCGTCCTCGTCGCCCTGCAGCACGATCAGCGGCGTGTGGAACTGGTCGACGTGGTGGATCGGGCTCCGCTCCACGTAGACCTCGCGGGCCGCGGGATAGGGCCCGACCAGGCCGTCGAGGTAGCGGCTCTCGAACTTGTGGGTGTCCGCGGCGAGGGCCTCCAGGTCCGCGACGCCGTAGTGGTCGGCCCCCGCCGAGAAGGGCGTGTCCGCCCGGGCGAGGGCGGCCAGGACCGTGTAGCCGCCCGCGGAACCGCCCCGGATGGCCAGCCGCGCACCGTCCACCCGGCCCGTCACGGCCAGGTGGCGGGCCGCGGCGAGGCAGTCCGCGACGTCGACGATCCCCCACGCGCCCTTGAGCTGCTCGCGGTACGCGCGGCCGAAGCCCGTGGACCCGCCGTAGTTGACGTCGACCACCCCGAACCCGCGGCTGGTCCAGTACTGGACGGCCACGGACAGCACCGGCAGCGCCGCCGCCGTCGGGCCGCCGTGGATGACGACGAGGAGCGGCGGGAGCTCGCCCGCGGGCCCGGCGACGGCGGGGTTGGCGGGCGGGTAGAACAGGCCGTGGGCGGTGCGCGGCAGGCCCGCCGGGTCCACCGACGGGAAGGACACGGCTTCGGGGACGGACAGGTAGCCGTCGTCGATCCCCAGGTCGCGGGGGGCCTGGAGGGTCTCGACGTCCCCGTCGACGCTCACCACGTGCACGCCCGGCTCCTCGGTCGGCGTGCCCGCCACGACGACGACGCTGCCCACCCCGTACGGCGCGACCGACCCGATCGCGGAGAAGGGCAGGTCGAGCTCGGTGAACTCGCCGTCGGGCTCGCGGACGGCCAGCCCGTCGTAGCCCTTCGACCAGCGCGCGAACACCACGCGGCCGCCGGGCAGCACCGCGTAGCGGGAGCTCCCGAGCTGCCAGCCGGGCACGCCGATCTCGGCGTCGAGGACCACGAGCGGCTTGATGTCCTCGCCCGGCACCCAGCGGTAGAGGTTCCACCAGCCGGTGCGGTCGGAGAGGAACCAGAGGCTGCCGTCGGGCTGCCAGCGCGGCTCGGAGACCGACTCGCCGGGGCCGCCCGCGATGTAGGCCTCGTCCCCCGTCTCCAGGTTGCGTCCCATGAGGACGGTGTCGTCCCAGGGCATCGACGGGTGGTCCCACTGGATCCAGACGATGCGCCTGCCGTCGGGCGACAGCTGGGGGCTGATCACGAAGTCCGGGCCGCTGACCAGCACCTCCGGCTCCGACGGGGTGTCTGCGGCGATCCGGACGACCTCGTTGCGGACGTCCGTGGCGCCGCTGCCACCGTGCCGCTCCCGGACGAGCAGGATCTCCGCGCCCGCGACCGACCCGTCCGCGAAGCGGTCCCCGCGCGGGATGGCGGGCTCGGGGGTGAGCGGCTCCGGCTCACCGCCGGGGGCGAGCCGGTAGAGCCGCTGGTCCAGCCAGTTCGCGAACCAGACCACCCCGCCGCGCACCCACCAGGCCGCGCCGCCGTACTCGTGGACGCCGGTGCGGGCGTCGAACCCCTCGGGGAGCAGGTCGGTGGTGGTGCCGTCCGGGTCGCGGCGGACGATCTGCGTGCGGCCGCCCGCGCTGGGGCTCGCCTCGGCCCAGTACACGGCGTCGCCGTCGACGCGGGCGCCGGACACCCGCACCGCCGACGCGACGACGAGCTCGGACGTGATGGGGGTCGGCCAGGACCCGAAGGGCAGCACGGCGGGGGTGGTGGGCGCGCTCACGGCGATCACGCTAGTCCGTCGGCGCCGTCCGTGGACCCCCGCCGCGGCGGGTCAGCAGGCGGGACCG
>NZ_JACBXB010000284.1 GCF_013870575.1 Pseudonocardia pini | reverse complement strand
CTCGTCCTGGAGGGTCGACGGGTCGCACCCCAGTGTCTCCGCGAGCTCGGCGAGGGACTCGGCGCGCACGGCGATGCCGGAGTCGACGAGGTCCTCGACGTAGGCGTAGCCCTTGCCGCCCAGGTTGCCGAGGTGGGTGCCGCCGGTCGTCAGCCACCCGTCGCGGCCGATCGGGCCGTCGTCCGCCGCCGTCGCGACCGTCGCGAGCTGGCTGCCGCCGAGAACCAGGTACAGGTCGTGGGGGGTCCGGTCGGCGTAGCCCTGGCCGAAGGTCGCGAGCTCGTCGGCGACGCGCGCCCCGCTGCCGTCGACGACCACCGCACCGCTCATCAGCACGTGCGGGTGGGCGAAGAACAGCGGCTCGTCGACCGTGATCAGGGCCCCGAACACCATCGAGTCCAGACCGACCAGTTCCCCGCCGACCCCCGCGGCGAGGAACTGGCCGTCGCCCGTCGACCACTGCTTGTAGGCGTGGGCGGCGAACGGGGGCTCCGGTCGGCCGGGAGCCGCCGCCGAGAAGTCCCCGGCGCTGAGGATCACCGCGTCCGCCCGGATCTCCCGGCCGCCGGCCATGACGCCGACGACGGCGCCGTCCTCGGTCAGCAGTGCATCGGCCGGGGTGTCGCGGCGAATACGGACGCCCGTGTCCGCGGCCACCTGGGCAAGCGTCGCGACGGCGGATCGGATCCCGGGCGCGAACTGGTGCCCGCGGAAGACCGAGTGGATCTCCTCGGGGTGCGGTCCGGAGAACCGCACCCCCAACGCGGTCAGCCGATCGACCGCCGCGGTCACGTTGTCGATCATGAGACCCAGCTTGTCGGCGACGCCGGGGATGGCGAGCACCCCCATCCGCTCGGCGTGGGCCACGATGTCGGAGCGGTGCGCCTCGACCGAGTCCTCGATGCCCCGCTCACGCTGGTACGCCGTCCCGCCCGCGGTCACGAGCCCCGCCGACCACACGGTCTTGCCCCCGACCTCGGAGTTCTTCTCCAGAAGCACGACCGACGCGCCGCTCTCGGCCGCGTCGACGGCCGCCAGCAGACCGGCTGCGCCGCCACCCACGACCACCACGTCGAACCGGTCCAGTGGGACTCCACCGTGTCGATACATCGCCGTATCCCTCTCCGTGTCGGCATTCGGACCGTGCACCGCAGGGGGCGATCCGCGATGCCATCGTCACCGGCCCTCGGGACGAGCGGGAGAGACATTGGTCTCGCGACACCGAGCGCCGGATCGGCGGTCACCCTCGGTTCGACGGCGAGTGGGTCGACGACGAGTCGGCGAACGCGATCTCGACCATGGTGACCGCCCTCGGTCGACCCCCCGACAACCGGACACCCGCATCCGACCACCCGCCGGAGCCGGAAGTCCCCTGCCGCGAGTGACCGCAGGCACGCGGACTGCCCTTGCGATGGAGCAGGTACCCGACCTCAGCCGCGATCGGCCCAGGCACCACCATCGGCCGCCCGCTCATGTACAGCGACGCGAACAGGTCGACCGAAACCCGATGATCGGATCACCTACCGGCCGAACCCCTCGGCCAGAAACTCGTCATGATCAGCCCCGACAGGCTACCGTCGCCCGGCTCGATCCCGAAGAACGCGGGCGGCCGAGGACACAGCGGGAACCTCCTCGTCCGGTAGCTGAGGCACCAGACGGGACAGCTCCTCGCGCTCGCCCTCCGCACCCAGGGGAACGATCGTAGGACGAAGCGCCACGCGCACAGGCCCACGACGAGATGGCAGAGCACGTCCACCGTGACGACAGCATCCATCAGGTCGCCGTCTGCCCACGACTCCTCGACGGCGATCCGAGATGTGGAGCGACCGAAGCGGTCGCTGTTGTCGTCGACGCCGGACTGAAACGCCCCCAAGAACGACGAAGGCCCCGGTCTCCGGCTCCTGTTCGGAGCCCTGACCAGGGCCAACGCCTGCGTGGGCGATACTGGGATCGAACCAGTGACCTCTTCGGTGTGAACCCGATCATTCCGCAGGTCAAGGCGCCCTGACCTGGAAAAACATGGTCGTGGACGTGGCTTGAGGGCGGCCGAAGTCGGCTCGTGTTGTTGTCAGAACTGAGTCAGACGACGAGGTCGCGCCAGCAGGGCCTCCTCCCGTCCCCTCGGAGGTCACCCCGACGACAGCGGGAGCCCGACATCCACTGTGCGACGGCACGCAGAGTGATCGGATACCGGACACCCCGGCATCCGGCCACCCGCCGGGGTCAGGTCCACCGACGTCACGGAGAAGCGTGAACGCATCCACATGCCGCGGCCGGACCACCCGGAAATGCCGGTGGTCGAGCGTGGCGACCTCGGTGACCCCGAGCCGCTCGGCGAGCGCGACCACGGACGCGTCGCTCGTCCCGAGCGGGAGATCGGCGTAGGTGTCGACCAGATCCGCCATCCGCGCATAGTCGTCCGAGGTGAGCTCGACCGTACGGAAGTCCCCCGCGGCGAGGGACCGAAGGAACGCGGACTCGGCCCGTGGGCTTCCCTTGCGATGTAGCAGGTACCCGACCTCCGCCACGATCGGCGCCGGCACCACCATCGGCCGCCCACTCATGTGCAGCGACGCGAACAGATCCACAGACGCTCGATGATCGGGATCCCTCGACAGGCCCGCCGCCACCAACGGTCCCGTGTCGCAGACGATCACCTACCGGCCGAACCCCTCGGCGAGGATCTCGTCATGATCAGCCCCGACGCGGCTGCCATCGCCCGGCTCGATCCCGAAGAACGCCGGCGGCCACGACCGGACACTCTCGAGGCGGCGGCGCAAGTCTGAGAGCACAGCGGGTACGTCCTCGTCCGGCAACTGCTGCACCAGACGGGACAGCTCCTCGCGCTCGCCCTCCGCACCCATACCGACGATGGTATGCCACACCGCCATCTGGGAAGGCCGAGGCGCGTGCTGCACGACGCTGCACGAGGACCGCCCACCCTTCCCTGACCTGGTTTCCGAAGCGAACCGACCTTCTTGGTCCGCCAGTTCGCGAGGCGAGGCGGGCTCGATCCCGCTCATCAGATGTGATGATCAAGTAAAGCGACGGTTAACGGCTGACCAGGAGCGGCGATGGACCGGCTGTGACCACGCAGCCGCCGTCGTACGGGCAACACCCTCAGCCCTACCCGCAGCAGTCCCCGTACGGACAGCAGCCGTATCCACCCCAACACTACCCGCCCGCCGGATACCCCCAGGTCCCCCACCAGCGCCTCCAGCACCCGACCAACGCGCCGGTCCACCTTCCGCCACCCCCGCCCAAGAACGGGCTCGGCACGGCAGGTTTCGTCCTCGGCCTGATCGCGCTCGTCTTCTCGTTTATCCCGATCATCGGGGTCATCGCCTGGCCGCTGAGCATCATCGGACTCGTCCTCGGCATCGTCGGCACCCACCGGGTGTCAAAAGGCGAGGCGACCAACAAGGGCCTCGCGATCGCCAGCATCGCCACCTCCGTGTTCGCGCTACTGATCTGCCTGCTCTGGGCCACCGCCTTCGGCAACGCCGTCGACGACACCCGCACAGGTGCCGCCAACAGCACCTCGGAGAGCCAGTCTGGAGCCTCGAACAACTCCGCCGCCGAGACCGCGACACCGGCGGGCCCGCTCAACGAGGGCCCATCCTTCCCCGGCAAGAAGGACGGCGACGTCGCCCTCCCCGCAGGCGGCACCGTCACCTTCGACGGCCTCGCCGTCACCTCCACACCCCTGCGGGCCGGCGACTCAACCTTCGAGAGGACGCTCTGCACCACCGTCTCCTACGCCAACGGCGGCACGTCGACCGCATCGTTCAGCATGTTCGACTTCGAACTCCAAGACCCTGCGGGCGCGATCCTCTCGCCGACCTTCTTCGGCGGAGGTAAAGGCCTCGACACCGGCGAACTCGCACCCGGCGGCAAGGTCTCCGGTGACGTCTGCTTCGAAGACAAGGCACAGACCAACGGCGTCTATGTAGTGCTGTACGAGCCGAACATGTTCATCTCCGAACGAGGCGCCTTTCTCACCCAGCGTTAGACGGACGCCACTATCCGTCGGTTGCCGAGTGGTATCGAGCTACAATTGTTGCGCCCTCTCGCCGCAGGCCACTCGCCCCTCAGAAATTTCACGCCTGCGAGCAATAAGCAACCCCTATGTAGACGAGTGGGCTAGATCGACGATTGCCGCAACGACGACATTCCAGGCAATTGTGGCCGTCTTGGCAGACGGCGAATAGAAATCCCTTTCATTGCCTTTTCGGATGGACGAGGTTGCGGTGTCCACGAACAACGTGCGCGTAGTCCACGACATCCTTGGTGATCCATCGCCTTCGGTGAGCTAGGTTGATGAGGGACTCAAGATGATCAGACGGCTGTTTCTCCGATGTGAAACGATGAAGAGCGACATCGTAAAGGACCCCTTCGAGCACACTTCCGAGCATGATTACAGTAGCGGTCGGAGCTCCTGAGTCAAGGCATCGTCGCGCCTCCTCAAGCCGGAGTGTAAGCTGCTCCGCCAGCTCCGGATCCGTCACGACTTCTGCGACGCTGACCTCGAGGATCGCTGGCTCGTCCCGGTTCACGCGTTCCACTGAGTCTGCTCGGTCCGTTAACCGTGGACGCGTATCAGTATCCACGACAACTAGACCCTCGAATGCCAGAAGTCCGTTGAGCTCCTCGACTACTCGCCCGTGAGCCCGCTCTTCACCAAAGTACTGCCTCGGATCTGCCAGCTTGAGCACCAGCTGCGCCAGCGCAGGACCGTCGTCTTTCCTTGCAACGATCTGTGCTGCTGTCCACCGGCGACGACCCTCTCCGTCCAGGTCGGCAACAGTCCATCCTGCCGCTCGGAAGAACTTGACCAGCTCGAAACCACTCCTATAGAGCAGCGAGTCGTCGTCGCCGCAGATGATCTCGGCAAGTCGTTCCAGTACGGCCTCTTCCAAGAACAGAGTGGGGGTCTCGTTCACGAGGTGGGCTCGATTCCGTGGGCTGCGAGGACGTCCCAGAGCTGGTGGAGTTCGCGCTCTTTGTCGAACTCGAACTCGCTCTCCCTGACACGGACAGTCACCCATCCCTGTCGGGCAAGGTCCCGGTCACGTCGGGCGTCGTTCTCCTGGTCTGCAACGCTCGTGTGCCAGGCATGGCCATCGCATTCAACTGCGATGCGCCCACCCTCGCCGGAAACGACCAGGTCGAGCCGACGCTCCCCAACGGGATACTGAGGAACGACGTGATAGCCACGACCCCTGATCTCGCGGAAGACCCGCTGTTCAAGGAGTGAGTCGAACGGCTCCTGAGGCTTGTCGGCCGAGACGTCCGCGAGTTCAGGCGAATCTCCGTAGATCGACGGCGGGTCAAGCATGTATCCGACGAGATCCGCTCGAAGATCATTGGGTCGCAGTTCAGCCGGGTCTATTGATATGAAGAGCCACATCTGGTCACGAGCTCGGCTGGCTGCAACGTTGTAGCTCTGACGGAAGTTGTCGGCCGAGATTGCTCTCGGAGTATCCGCAACGACCATGGAAAGCATGATTACGTCACGCTCGTCGCCTTGGAAGTCTGAGGCGATGCCGACACGGATCTGGCGAGCTGCCCTCTCCTCGGCCGATATCGCAGCATTGATCTCGTGGTCAAGTAGACGTACTTGTCCGCTGCCCCCGGTGAGTACGACGACGCCGAAAGTCTTGCCTTCATATTGTGGGTCCTGCAGGCAGCACGTCAGGGTACGGACGATCTCCTTTGCCTCAACGGGATTCCGGCGGCGGTCGTCCCGGCCTTCTTCAGAGGCCCCTTCGACCCGAACGAGGCGGAGAGGTTCGAGGTCGTGGGCCCGTCTCTCCCGCAGCGGAATGAGCCCGGGTTTGCCGGAGCTGTCAGGGTAGAAGGTGCGCGAGGACCAGTTGATGATCTCGGGCATACATCGGAAATGCTCGCGAAGGCGGATCACCGCGTCCCGTCCAGCTCGCGCGGTGAGTACTCCGTACAAATTGGACTTCTGGGTGAAGTGGTTGCGGATGTCTTCCTCGATGTCCGGCATGAGGGCGACGTTCTGGTTGAAGACTGTGTCGAGATCACCGAGTCGGGCTAGCCCCGGGGTGCATTGCTTGTCGTCGCCCACGACGATCACTCGTGGAGCGAGCCAGAGCAGGTACAGGTGCTCGATACCGATCTGACTCGCTTCGTCGATGATGACGACGTCGAACGAGTCGCGCATCGGCTCCAGGTTCTCCAGCAAGGTCGGCAGGGGCACCACCCATGCGGGCACTGCATCTTGTGCCTTCCGCATCGAGGCGCGCGCGGCTCGGCGAAACGCCTGCGTCTTTCGCCCCGAACCAGCACCGATCTTGCCCATGTGCTCGCGATAGCCGTTCAACGCCCGGGCGTGCGCGTCGGTCATGCGCTCCAGCATCGCGAGGGTGGCTCGCTGCTCGACGAGCCTGGTGGTGACCAGTTCAAGCTCGCGCCCCACCGCCTCGTATCTGGCTACGAGTACGCGTTCTGTGTCAGCGTTGCGTTGCTGTTGCACGAACCGGTGCGCCCGTGCCCAGGCCCACGC
>NZ_JACBXB010000283.1 GCF_013870575.1 Pseudonocardia pini | reverse complement strand
GGCGCCACGGACGCCATCCGGAGCGGGTCGCGGAGGAACTCACGCAGCACGACGGTCATGCGGCCAGCCTGGCGAGCCCGGCCGAACCCCGGTCGTCCACCGGGTTACCGGGCGATGATGCCCTGCGCCACGGACGCCCCCTCGAAGCGAGCCGGACACCACCCCGCGAGTCCCCCACTCTCGACGCGCGAGTCGGACACCTCAGCCGCACGAGTCGGACACCGGGCCTCAGCGCAGCGCCGGTTCCGCCGCGTCCGGGACCCCCACGCGCGCACCGGACCGCTCCGCCCCCACGCCCGCCGCGACCACGAACCCGATCCCCACGACCGCACTCGGGCCCGGCACCTGGCCCAGCGCCAGCAGGCCCACGACCAGCGCGATCGCCGGCTCGAGCGCCATCAGGGTGCCGAAGGCGGCGGTGGTGAGCCTGCGCAGCGCGAGCATCTCCAGGCTGAACGGCACCACCGGCAGCAGCACCGCGAGCCCGAGCCCCACGAGCACCAGGTGCAGGTCGAGCACACCGAACACCGCGGGATCCGTGACGGACAGGAAGACCGTGGCCGCCACGCCCGCGACCGGCATGGAGACGGCCAGCCCGCGCAGCCCGGTCGCCTCGTCGCCGACCTTCTGGGTCAGCAGGATGTACCCGGAGCACTGCGCCCTGTGTGACCGGCAGATCGCCCGACGCACCGCCACCCACCGCCACCACTGCTGTGCCCGACTGACCGCCGGTCTCGTCCCGGCAAGGAGGTACCTTTGATGTCCCGCCGCATGATCGTCCGCCCGAGCGACACCCGGAACAACCGGGTCGAGCCGTTCGAGGTCTTCACCCGCCCCCAGCGCTCCCTCCCGGCCCGGATCTCCGGGCTCGTGCTGCGGCTGCGCGCCGAGATCACCACCGCCGCCGTCCTGCTGCTCGCCTGGCTCTGGCTCACCGGCCTGGTCGACGGCTGGCCGGTCACCACGGCCTTCGGAGAGCTGATCACCGGCCCACCCGACACCCCGGACGACACCGGGCCGGCCACCGTCGGCGGGCTGCTGCTGTCCGCCCTCGTGATCGCGCTGCTCGTCGGAGCCATGTTCACAGTGCCGCGGTCTCGCCGATTCGTCGTCCGTCGCGGGTGGGCGGTGATGTCGAGGCACCGGCTGCGCGCGGTGTTCGTCGAGCGCCGGGTCATGAACTACACCGGGAACCTGCCCGTCATCGTCTGGGCGCGCCCCACCGCCGTGGGTGAGCGGGTCTGGCTGGTCCTGCGCGCCGGGATCGAGCTGGGCGACATCGAACGCAACCTCGACTACATCGCGTCGGGCTGCTGGGGCCGGGCTGCCCGTGCGGAGGCTCGCCGCTCGATGACGGCGCTGGTGGTCGTCGACGTCGTGCGCCGCGACCCGCTCTCGTCCGGCCCGGCCGTGGTCTCACCGATCCCGCACGTCGTTCCTGCGCCCGTGCCCGTTCTGGAAGGGGCCTGAACCATGAGCGTCCTGTCCCGCTTCACCCCGCGCCCTGCGCCGACTCCGGGCGGGCTGTCGATGTTCGACCCGGTCGCGCTGGGCATCGACGAGAACACGACGCCCGTGCGGATCGGGCTCGCCTACCGGAACATCCTGCTGGCCGGAGAGCCCGGCTCGGGCAAGTCCGGCGGGCTGAACAACATCGTCGCCCACGCCGCTCTGTCGCTGGACTGTCGGCTGTGGCTGATGGACGGCAAGCGCGTCGAGCTCGGCCTGTGGCGCTCCTGCGCAGACCGGTTCGTCGGCGCGGACATCGCCGAGGCCCTCGACACCCTCGCCGCTCTGCAGGTCGAGATGGACCGCCGCTACGACGACCTCGACGCCGCCGGCGCCCGGAAGATCGCCCCCGGCGGGGAGCCGCTGATCGTCCTGGTCGTCGACGAGGTCGCCTACTACTCGGCCACCACCGGCGACCGCAAACAACGCGACGCCTTCGCGATGCTGCTGCGTGACGTCGTCGCCCGCGGCCGCGCCGCCGGGATCATCACCGTCGCCGCCACCCAGCGGCCCTCCCACGACATCATCCCCACCAGCCTGCGAGACCTGTTCGGGTACCGGCTGGCGTTCCGGTGCACCACCGAGACCAGCTCCGACATCGTCCTCGGGCACGGCTGGGCCGCCCGCGGCGCGGACGCCTCGCTCATCGACACGGCCGATCGCGGCGTCGGATGGCTGCTCGCCGAGGGTGGTCTCCCGCGTCGGATCCGCTGCGCCTACCTCGACGATTCCACCATCACCGCCATCGCGTCGTACGCGGCCGAGCTGCGCGGGGGTGAGGAATGATGGGGCTGCACCGCTCCTCTGAGGCGACGCTGATCCACGTCGTGGTCACCGTCGTCACGCTCGCCGCCGGGGTCGCCGCCGTCGTCCCGACCGTCGAGTTCTGGTTCAACACCGTGGGCCTTGTTCTGCTCGGCGTTGGGGCGCTGTGGATCGTCGTCGCGCTCGTCCGGCGGGAGCTGCGCATCCGTCGTCGCCTCGCCGCCATCCGAGCCGAAGCTCCACCGGCCACTGCGCCGAAGTCCTGGAACCGGGAGGCAGCGTGAACGAGATCGAGGCCCCGGTGCCGGTGGGCAAGCTGGTCGCGCCGCTCGCCCGCCAGCTCGCCGAGACCATGGCCACTGAGGTCGGCGCCTGCGTGCGCCCCCTGGCCGTGCGCCGCACCGACACCACCACCGGCGCCACCACTGTCGTGCCCATTCCGTGCGGGACGACCCGCGCCTCCAAGTGCCCCTCCTGCGCGGACCGGGCGCGGAAGCTGCGGGTCTGGCAGGCACGCGAGGGCTGGCACCTCACCGAGGAACCCCGGATCCAGACCGCCGAGCCCACGCAGGAACAGATGGCGCTGATCGGGTACCGGGCCGACCTCGAGGCCGCCCGCGCCGCCGCGCTCGAGGCCGATGACCGACATCAGGTGATCGAGCTGGACCGCGCCATCGACGACTGCGAGACCCTGCTCCGCGGCGAAGGCATCCGCGGCAGCCTCCCGCGTCGCCATCCCGACGACGACAAGCCCCGCCGCCGCGTGCGTTCCACCCGCCGACGTCAGGACGTCCCGGATCTCCCTCGGCGGCGGGTCTCGGCCCGCACCACCGGCCGGACGTTCGAGGGCAAGGACGGGCGCACCTTTCAGCCCTCGACGTTCCTGACGCTCACGATGCCCTCCTACGGCCGCGTCCATGGCGACGGGACACCGGTCGACCCGAACCGCTACGACTACCGCCGCGCCGCCCGCGACGCGATCCACTTCGGGCTGCTGATCGACCGGTTCTGGCAGAACCTCCGACGCGCGTGCGGGTGGAACGTGCAGTACTTCGCCACCGTCGAACCCCAGCGCCGCGGGGCACCACACCTGCACGCCGCTATCCGCGGCACCATCCCGCGGGCGCTGCTCCGACAGGTCGCCGCCGCGACCTACCACCAGGTGTGGTGGCCCCAGCACGACCAGCCCGTCTACTCCGCCGACGCCCTGCCGATCTGGGACGAGACCCGCCCCGAGCCCTGCTACGTCGACCCAACCACGGGTGAGCCGCTGCGCACGTTCGACGAGGCCCTCGACGACATCGACGACGACCCCGACCTCCCACCCGCCCACGTCGTCCGGCTCGGAACACAGGTCGACGTCCAGGGCGTGCTCGGCGACAGCGACAAGGCCGGCGAGTGCCTCGGCTACCTCGTGAAGTACCTGACCAAGTCCATCGACGAGTGCCACACCGCCGAGACCGACCGCCAGGCCGTGCACGTCGAACGGTTCGTCCAGGCCCTGCGCTACGAGCCCTGCTCCGAACGCTGCGCGAACTGGCTGCTCTACGGCGTGCAGCCCGAGGGCGCCAAGGCCGGACTGATCCCCGGCCGCTGCAAGGGCAAGGCCCACAAGCCCGAACACCTCGGCTACGCCGGGCGCCGTTGCCTGGTCTCCCGCAAGTGGTCCGGCAAGAACCTCACCGAGCACCGCACCGACCGCCGCGACCACGTCCTCCGCGCCCTCGGCGCCGTCGGGATCACCCCGCGCCAGGCCACCGAGGACGACCCCGGCGACCGGTACGTCTGGACACCGATCCGACCCACCGACCCCGACCAACCCGACCGCGTCGAGCTGCTCATGCGCTCGATCTCCGAACGCCGGCGATGGCGCGAGCAGTACGAACGAGCACGCGCAGAACTTCCGGCAACCGAGACCCGAGGGGAGGTGGCGTAGATGGAACGGCAGCTGTTGACGGCCGAGGAGGTCGCCGAGGTCCTGCACATCGGCCGGACGCGCGTCTACGAGCTGATCTACGCGGGCCAGCTCCAGTCGATCAAGATCGGGCGGCTCCGGCGCGTGCCCGTGTCGGCCGTCGAGGAGTTCATCCGGCAGATGGTCGGTGAGGCCGCGTGACCGGGCGGCGCCGCGGAAGCGGGGAGGGCTCGATCTACCGCCGCGCGGACGGCAAGTGGGTCGCGATGCTGGATCTCGGCTGGGAGAACGGCAAACGTCGCCGTAGGGCGGTCTACGGCAAGACGCGGGCCGAGGTCGCCGCGAAACTCAAAGAGCTGCACCGCGCCCAGGAGGACGGCGTCGACCTCGCGGCCAAGCCTCGGACGCTCGCGGAGTGGCTCGACGAGTGGCTGAACGACATCAAGGCGAAGGACGGGACGCGGCCCTCGACGCTCGACCGCTATCGGCTCGTCGTCCGCCTGGACCTCGTGCCGGCGCTCGGGAACATCCGCGTGGACAAGCTGACGGTGCGAGACGTCCAACGCTTCCTGACCGCGAAGGGCGAGACCTCCTCCCCCGGCGGCGTCGCGAAGATCCACGCCGTGTTGCGGGCCGCGCTGTCGGACGCCGTGCGGTTCGAGCTCGTCAGCCGGAACGTGGCGAAGTCGATCAAGCTCCCGAGCAGCGCGGCGGCGGAGCGACGGGTTCCGACGACTGAGGAGATCCGGCAGCTGTTCGCGGCCGCCGAGGGGGACCGGTTCGGCGAGGTGTTCCGGCTGGCTGTCCTGCTCGGGCTACGGCGCGGGGAGCTGCTCGGGCTCCGCTGGACCGACGTCGACCTAGAGGATCGCTTTCTCGTCGTCCGGACGACGATTCAACGATCGGGGGGTCAGCTGCGTGTGGCCGAGCCGAAGACGCGCAGGTCGGCTCGTCGCATCCGGCTGTCGCAGAGTGCCGTCCGTGCGTTCGAGCGGCAGCGCATCCGGCAGGCCAAGGAGCGGCTCGCCGCCGGCTCGGCGTGGCAGGACCAGGGCTGGGTGTTCGCCTCGCAGATCGGCACACCCACAGAGCCCCGGAACCTGAGCCGGCGCTTCGTCCAGATCCGGCACGAGGCCGGGCTCGACTGGCTGCATCTCCACGACCTCCGCCACGCATGCGGGACGTACCTCATCGCCGAGGGCGTCGACCTGCGGACGGTGATGGAGGTGCTTGGGCACTCGACGTTCCGGCTCACGATGGACACCTACGCCCACGTGCTCGACGGCCAGCTCCACACCGCCGCGGACGCAATGGACCGGGCCTTCGGGGAGGACTGAGAGGTGCTGTGGCTACACGATTGGCAACACTCGGCCGGTGCGCGAGCAGGCTCCTCAGCGAATCTGCTGGTGAGCGGTGGTGGAGACGAGGGGAATCGAACCCCTAACCCCCGCCTTGCAAAGGCGGTGCTCTGCCAATTGAGCTACGTCCCCGTGGGGCACAGGTTACCTGGTGGTGGCCTCGTGCCACGGGTCGGCTGCCGGGCGGGCCTTGAGCTTCAGGAGCACGAGGATCGCGGCGCCTGCTGCGACGACCAGAGCGAGGATCTTCTTCACGTCGATCACCTTCACGGACGCCGAGGGAGTGGGCCTAGCTGGAGTTGAACCAGCGACCTCATCATTATCAGTGATGCGCTCTAACCAACTGAGCTATAGGCCCCTGCGGCGTGCAGAACTTTACAGGACCCTGCACGCCGCTCTCGCGGGGGGTCAGTCTCGCTCGGAGAGCGTGACCTCGACGCCGCCGACGAGGTCCGCCGAGACGTTGTAGACGAAGGCCCCCACCGTCATGGCGACCGCGAACAGCAGGCTGTTGATCGCGCCGATCACGGCGGCGAAGCCGAACACGCTGCCCGCGCTGATCAGCGAGCCGCCGCCGCCCTGGTCCCCGCCGGAGACGAGGTCCGCGTAGGTGCCGTTCAGCCGGTCCCACACGCCCATGCCGTCGAGCACGCCGTAGAGCACGCCGACCGCGACCAGCCAGATGAAGAACAGGACCACGGCCAGCACCAGGGCGAGCTTGAGAACCGACCAGGGGTCGAACCGCTTGACCTGCAACAGCGCCTGCCGCGGCGCGCGGCCGCCGACCTCCGGGACGTCCGCGTGCACCTCGGCCCGGGCACCGCCGAAGACGGCCGATCCCGAGGGGGCCCGGTTGCCGTCGATGTAGGCGGTGGGGGCCTCGCTGAGCAGGGACTCCACCGGCGCGGACTGCGGGGCGCTCCGTGGGGCCGCGCTCCGGGCGGCGGCCGGGACGTGGGTCTCGGTGACCTCCTCGCCCGACGCCCG
>NZ_JACBXB010000282.1 GCF_013870575.1 Pseudonocardia pini | reverse complement strand
CCGGCCGGAGACGACGGCGCCTGTGGGTCGCCGGTGCGGCGCTCGTGGTGGTCCTCGCCCTGGTAGCGGGTCTGCTGCTGTGGCGCGCGGAGGACCCGCGGACGGCGAGCTGGGCACCGGTCGGTCCGCCGGTTCCCGTCGGGACGGCGCCGGTGGACGTCGAGCTGGGCGAGGGCGCGGTCTGGGTCGCGAGCGAGGACGGCTCGCTGACCCGGGTGGACCCGGAGACCCTGGTGGCGAGCCGGATCGACGTCGGCGGCGAGCCCGCGCAGGTCGTCGTCGCCGAGGGGGCCGCATGGGTGCGGAGCCGGACCGCCGTCACCCGGGTGGACGCGGCCACGGGCGCTGTCGCCGCGCCCGTCCCGACGCCGGAGCCCTCCAACGGCCTCGCGGTCGCGGACGGCGTCCTCTGGCTCACCCACTCCGCGGCGAACACCGTCTCCCGGATCGACGCGCGCAGCCTCCAGCCGGTCGGCGACCCGATCCCCGTCGGCCGGGCGCCCCGCAACGTCGTGGTGACGGGCGGCTCCGCGTACGTCGGCAACCGCGGGGACGGCACCCTGACCCGCATCGACGCGCGCACGGGCCGGATCACCGGCACCCTCCTCGTCGGCCAGGCCCTCGGTGGGTTCGAGGTGGACTCGGGGCTGCTCTACGTCGCGGCCGACGGGGGCATCGTGTCGGTGCGGCTGGACACGTTCGAGTGGGCGCCCCGCTACGACCCCGCAGGCTGGTCCTGGTTCCAGGTCGGGGACGGTCTGTTGTGGATCGTGCACGACGAGGGTGACCAGGCCGTCCGGCGTTACGACCTGGGGAGCCCGGCACCGCTCGTCGAGTCGGGTCCCGCGGTCCCGGGATTCGGCGAGAACGTGGTGGTCGCCCGGCTGGCGGCGGAGGCGCTGTGGATCGCGGAGCAGGACAGGCTCCTGAAGATCGCCCCGGACTAGCGGGGCACTAGACGTCCGCGACCGTCACCGCGCCGCGTTCGAGGGCCTCGGCGGCCAGGCGCACGCGGCGGTCCGGGCCCTCGGCCAGGCCGAACTTGCGGTAGAGCCGCAACAGGTGCTGCTGGACCGCGTCCTCGGTGACGACGAGCTCGGCCGCGACCTGACGGGCGGAGGCGGGCTGCGCGAACGTCCGACCGGCGAAGAACGGGCGGCACAGGGCCACCAGGACGTCCCGCTCCCGAGGGGTCAGCATGGGCGGCGGCTCGGCCCCCTCGGTGGCGGGTTGGTCCGCGGCCCGGGAGCGGAGCGTGACGCGGGTGCGGCCGAGCAGCAGCTCGTCGCCGTTGCGCATCGCCCGCAGCCCGTGGATCCGCTCGCCGCCGAGCAGGGTGCCGTTGCGGCTGCCCAGGTCGCTGACGCACCATCCGCCGCCGGTCCACTCCAGGACGGCATGCTGTCCCGACACCCGCGGGTCCCCGGCCAGCTCGACCGTGTTGCCCGGCCCGCGACCCACGCTCACCCGTGCCCCCGGCTCGCCGGCCAGGGGCACGATCGCCGTGCCGGACGGTCCACGCACCTCGAGGAAGTCGTTCACCACGCCTCCGTCCCGGTCGGTCTCTCCCGCGGTAGGCGTCGGCGACGGTCCGGACGGCGTTACCGGCGCGGCACCGGGACGCTGCGGATGCTCGCGTCGAGCAGCTGGACGGGGTGGAGCAGGGTCAGGTCGTCCCCGAGGTGCTTGGCGATCTGCAGCAGGCACCCCGGGTTGGCGGTCACGACGATCTCCGGTGTCACCGACCGCACGTTGGCCGCCTTGCGGGCGCCCAGCTCGTCGGCCGCCTCAGGGTTGATCATGTTGTAGATCCCCGCGGAGCCGCAGCACAGCGCCGCCTCCGGGATGTCCAGCAGCTCCAGCTCGGGGATGCTGCGCAGCACCGCCCGCGGCTGGTCCCGGACCCCTTGGGCGTGCCCGAGGTGACAGGCGTCGTGGTACGCCACCCGGGCCGCGACGGGGGAGCGGGGCGCCTGCGGACCCGCCTCGGCGAGCACCTCGCTGACGTCTCGCACGGAGTCGCTGAAGGCCTTCGCCCGCTCGGCCCACTCGGGGTCGTCGGCGAGCAGGTGACCGTAGTCCTTCATGGACGATCCGCAGCCCGCGACGTTCGCGACGACGTGCTCCACGCCGAGCCCCTCGAACGTCGCGACGGTCCGCCTGGCCCGCGCCAGGGCGGGCTCCTCGCGGCCGGCGTGCAGCTCGAGCGCACCGCAACACTGCTGGTCACGGGGCACGACGACGTCGAACCCCTCGGCCGAGAGCACCCGCACCGTGGCCTCGTTGACGCGGTGGAAGAACACGTCCTGCACGCAGCCGGACAACAGCGCGACCCGCCCGCGGCGCCGCCCGACGGCGGCGGTGTGCTCGGGCAGCCGCGCGAACGCCTCCCGGACGGTGACCGGCGGGAGCAGCGACTCCATCGCGGCCAGCCTGCCGGGGAGCGTCGCCGCGAGCCTGCGGATCGCCGGGACGGTGGCGAGCTTCTGGTAGAGCGCGCCGGGCAGGGCCGCGACGCGCAGCCTGCGCCTGTAGGGGAACAGCGCGAAGATCGCCTCGCGGAACAGCCGGTCCGCCCGCGTCCGTTCGACGTGCCGCTCGATCTGCGGCCGCACGGACTCGAGCAGCTTGTCGTACTGCACGCCGGACGGGCACGACGTCACGCACGCCATGCAGCCCAGGCAGGCGTCGATGTGCTGGTGCAGTGGCCCGTCGAGCCCGATCTCGCCCTTCTCGGCCAGGTCCATGAGGTAGATCCGGCCGCGCGGGGAGTCCATCTCCTCGCCCCAGAGCTGGTAGGTGGGGCAGGTGGGGAGGCAGAAACCACAGTGGACGCAGTCGTCGAGCAGCTCGCGCTGGGGCGGGTGGTGGTCGTCGAAGGCGCTGGGGCCGGTCTGCGGGAGGTTGGTGTCGGCGGAGCCTGCGGGGGTCGTGCTCACTCAGATCTCCCAGGGGTCGAAGCGGCCGGGACCGAGCCTGCGGTCCGGGTCGAACTGCTGCTTGACGGCGCGGAGCACGGCGAGCGCGCTCGGCGGCGGGCCCCAGGCGGGCACGTCGAGCCCGGAGACGGGGCGGGTGCGCAGCACGCTCGTCCCGCCTGCGGCGTGCACCTCGGCGTGGGCGTCCGCGACGGAGGCGACGGGCAGGGACACGGTGGCGACCCCGGTCCCGAGCCCCGCGGTGACGGTGCCGACGGGGAGCCGCTCCAGCAGGGCGGCCAACAGACCCGGCTTCGCACCGATCCGGAGCAGAGCCTCACCGGGCCGCCCACGGGTCAGCTCCGCGTGCTCGGCCCAGGGACCGGCCGCGTGAGCGCGAGCAGAGCGCGCTGCTCGCGGAGCCTCTGCCGTCCCAGCGGTCTCTGCCGTCTCGCGGTCGGCCACGGTGCCGCCGACCAGGGCCGTGAGGCGGTCGAGCCTCGCAGGCAGCGCCTCCTCGGTGGAGTCGATCCGGACGAGCAACCGCCCGCTCGACAGCCACTCGACGGCCGTCGGCTCCAGCTGCGAGGTCAGCACCTCGCGCGCCAGCCGGCCCCCCTCGGCCAGACCGCACTCCACCACGACCGTCCCGATCGCGGCGGGCACCGGGTGCAGCCGGAGCACGACCTCGCAGAGCACGCCGAGGGTTCCGTAGGAGCCGTGCAGCAGCTTCGACACGTCGAAGCCCGCCACGTTCTTGATGACGTGACCGCCCGACCGGACCACCGCGCCGTCGGACAGCAGGGTGGTGGTGCCGATGACCAGGTCCCGCATCGACCCGTGGACCAGCGCGGACGGTCCCGAGTCCGCGGTCGCGACCAGGCCGCCGACGGTGGCTCCGTCGCCGACCCGCGCGGCGTCGAACGACACGTGCTGGCCGTGCTCGGCCAGCTCGGCCTGGAGATCGCGCAGCGGGGTCCCCGCCCGCACCGAGACCGTCATGTCGCCGGGGTTGTGGGTGATCACGCCGGCCAGGCCGGTGGTCTCCAGCACCGCGTCGACGGGGCCGAGTCGCCCGGCCCAGTCCGTCGCCGTGCCCGCGCCGGTGACCGCCAACGGGCCCGCGGTGTCGAGGACCGCGGCGCGGGCGTCGGCGAGCGTGGTGGGTTTCAGCGCAGTCAGGGTCATAGCCGCTCGATCACTCCCGCCTCCTCCAAGGGGTGCGCCCTGTATGTGCCGGGCCGCTCCCCGCACAGCCGGGGCGTGGGCAGGACCTTGCCGGGGTTGCAGATCCCCGTCGGGTCGAAGGCCACGCGGACCCGGGACATCACGGCGAGGTCCTCCTCGCCGAACATCTTCGGCATCGAGCACGCCTTGTCCGTGCCGATGCCGTGCTCGCCGGACAGCGACCCGCCCAGCTCCACGCACAGCTCGGCGATCCGCCCGGAGAGGTGCTCGGCGCGTTCGGTCTCGCCCTCGGCCGCGCTGTAGAGCACCAACGGGTGCAGGTTGCCGTCCCCGGCGTGGAACACGTTGGCCACCCTGAGCCCGGCCTCGTCGCCCATGTCGGAGATGCGCTGCAGGACCTCCGCGAGCCGGGTCCGGGGGACCACGCCGTCCTGGACGAAGTAGTCCGGCGAGATCCGTCCGACGGCCGCGAACGCCGCCTTGCGCCCCCGCCAGATCGCCGCGCGCTCCTCCGGCGAGCCCGCGATGTGCAGCCGCGTGCAGCCGTGCTCGTCGCAAATGGCCTTGACCTGCGCGAACTCGCTGTCGCACTGCTCGATCGGGCCGTCCAGCTCCACGACGAGCGCGGCCGGGGTGCCCACGGTGTAGCCCGCGTGCACGGCCTGCTCGGCGGCCTCGATCGCCAGGGTGTCCATCATCTCGACGGCCGCGGGCACGATCCCCGCCGCCACGATGTCGCTGACCACCTCGCCCGCCGCGGCGATCGACGGGAAGTCCGCGAGCAGCGTCCGGACCGTCTCGGGGGTGCGCAGCAGCCGCACGGTGACCGAGGTGGTGATGCCGAGCGTGCCCTCGGAGCCCAGGAAGACCCCGCGCAGGTCCGGGCCCTGCTGCTCGGGGGAGTCCCCGCCGAGCGTGACGATCTCGCCGTCGGGCAGCACGACCTCCATCGACAGCACGTGGTTCGTGGTGAACCCGTACTTGAGGCAGTGCGCGCCGCCGGAGTTCTCCGCGACGTTCCCGCCGATGGTGCAGACCTGCTGGGAGCTCGGGTCCGGCGCGTAGTAGAGCCCGTGCTGCGCGACGGCCGCGGTGATCTCCAGGTTCGTCACCCCGGGCTCGACGACGGCGCGTCGGTTCACGACGTCGACCTCCCGGATCGTCTTGAGCCGGGACAGCGAGATCACCACGCCGTCGGCGACCGGGAGCGCGCCGCCGGACAGCCCGGTCCCCGCGCCCCGTGCCACGAACGGCACGCCGTTGCGGTGGCAGGCCTTGACCGCCCTGGCGACGCCCGCGGTGTCCCGCGGGATCAGCACGATCTCGGGCCGCACCCGGTAACCGGTCAGCCCGTCGCACTCGTAGGCGCGGGTGCGGACGGGATCGTCGACGACCTCGTCGGGCGCCAGGGACGCGACGATCGCGGCCCGGGCGACGGGATCGAGAGGCATCTTTCGACCTCCTCGTGGTGGGAACGGGTCGAGCGTAGGCGGGTGTGGGGCGGCCGGCTGTCTCGAAACCAGACGTTCGGTCAGGTGGCGGCGGTTGGGGTGTCTTCCGGTGATCGTCGTTTCGGCGCGGCACGCCGTGTTCGGCGCGGTTCCGCGTGCCGAGGTGGTGATCTTGGGTGGTCGCTGTCGGCGGGCCGGGGTGGTGATCGTTGTCTCGGCACCGCCTGCCGCGTTTGCCGCGGTTCTGCGTGCCGGGGCGGTGATCATGGGCTGGGGGTGGTGAGGCGAGTGACGGTGATCGTCCTCTCGGTACCGCCGGCCCGCCCTCGTTGCGGTTCTGCGTGCCGGGACAGGCTCTTGAGTGGTCGCCGGTGACGGGGCGGAGTGGTGATCGTTGTTTCGGCACCGCTTGCCGCGTTTGCCGCGGTTCTGCGAGCCGAAACGGTGATCATGGGCTTAGCTGGTGAGCCTGCGGACGGTGATCGATCCGTTGGCACCGCAGGGAGTGGTGATCGCGGTTCTCTATGTCAGCACTGTGGCCGCGGGTGGTCGCCCGCGACAGGGCGGAGTGGTGATCGTTGTTTGGGCACCGGCTGCCGCGTTTGCCGCGGTTCTGCGAGCCGAAACGGTGATCATGGGCTTAGCCGGCGAGTCGACGGACGGTGATCGTCCTCTCGGCACCACCGGCCCACCCACATCGCGGTTCTGCGTGCCGGGACAGTGATCATGACTGGTCGCCGGTGACGGGGCGGAGTGGTGATCGTTGTTTCGGCACCGCCGACCGCGTTTGCCGCGGTTCTGCATGCCGAAGCGGTGATCATGGCGGGGCTGGAACCGGGCTGGGGTGGTGGTCGTCGCCTCGGCGCCCGCGCTCTCCCCGCCGCTCCACGTGCCGAGACGGTGATCATGGGTCCCCGCGCGGCTCACGCGGTGGCGAGCAGGGCGCCGAGGCGACGGCCCGCGGCCACGACCAGGGGGGC
>NZ_JACBXB010000281.1 GCF_013870575.1 Pseudonocardia pini | reverse complement strand
GCCCCGTCGGGCCCGCCGCCCGGTCAGGCCCCCGCCGGGCAGCCGCCCGCCGGCCAGGCCCCGCCCGTTCAGAACCCGCCTGCCCAGAACCCGCCTGCTCAGAACCCGCCCGGACAGCCCGCGGGTGGGCCGCCCCCGGCCGGGCCGCACGGCGAGCCTCCGGAGGAGCCCCGGGACGCCGAGGTCGCGGCGCTGGTCGCCGAACTGGAGGACGAGGTCGTCGTGGTAGACGAGCAGCCTCGCTACCACCTGGCGGGCTGCCGCTCGCTGCCCGGCCGCCCGGTGATCCCGCTCCCGGCCAAGGAGGCCGTCGAGCTGGGCTTCACCCCGTGCGGCTGGTGCACTCCGGACCGCACCATGGCGGGCCGCCACCAGCCTGCCGCCCGCTGAGCCGGCCTGAGTCGTCCCGAGCCGTCCAGGGCCGGTCTGAGCTGGGCTCAACCCAGCTCCGGCCCGCCCAGCCGGCCAGTCAGCCCGACCCAAGCCAGGCCAGCCCGGCCGAGGCCAGCCCAGCCCGGCCGAAACCAGCCCGGCCCAGCCCGGCCTAACCTAGCCCGGCCCTGCCCAAGCCCGGCCCAACCCATCCCGGCCCTGCCCAAGCCCGGCCCAACTCAGCCCAGCCCAACCGAGCCCAACCCAGCCCGGCCGGTCCGAGCCGCAGGGGCCCGGCGGAATAACCCGTCGCGCCCCCGCGCTACCCTTTCCACACAGGCACCGATCCGGCCATCACCGGGGAGCCTCCGGAAGAAACCGTGCGAGCGGGAGTAGAACCGGACGGGTGCGGCCCGTCAGCGCCGTAGAACGAGTGGCCCGGCGTGAGTCGGGCAAGCGGGGTGGTACCGCGGCTCAGCAGGATCGAGTCGTCCCCGTGCAGGCACGAGCACAACCCGCCCGCACGAGGAGCACCGACCATGAGCTACCCCCCGGTTCCCGCGCACCCGTCCTTCCCGCAGCTGGAGCGCGAGGTCCTCAAGACCTGGGAGGCGGACGACACGTTCGCCGCCTCGGTCAAGGCGCGCCCGGCGGGGGAGAACGGGTCGAACGAGTTCGTCTTCTACGACGGCCCCCCCTTCGCGAACGGCCTCCCGCACTACGGGCACCTGCTGACCGGGTACGTGAAGGACGTCGTGCCCCGCTACCAGACGATGCGCGGCAAGCACGTCGAGCGCAGGTTCGGCTGGGACACCCACGGCCTGCCCGCCGAGTACGAGGCGGAGCGCCAGCTGGGGATCACGCACAAGTCCGAGATCGAGGAGATGGGCGTCGCCGCCTTCAACGAGGCGTGCCGCACCTCCGTGCTCCGCTACACCGGCGAGTGGCGGGACTACGTGACCCGCCAGGCCCGCTGGGTGGACTTCGACAACGACTACAAGACGCTCGACCTGGACTACATGGAGAGCGTCCTGTGGGCCTTCAAGACCCTGTGGGACAAGGGCTGGGTCTACCAGGGCTTCCGCGTGCTCTGGTACTGCTGGCGGTGCGAGACCCCGCTGGCGGCGTCCGAGACCAAGATGGACGACGTCTACCGGGACCGACAGGACCCCGCGGTCACCGTCGGGCTGCGACTGCGCAGCGAGGACCC
Source organism: Pseudonocardia pini (assembly GCF_013870575.1). GTDB lineage: Bacteria > Actinomycetota > Actinomycetes > Mycobacteriales > Pseudonocardiaceae > Pseudonocardia > Pseudonocardia pini. The sequence goes on along the minus strand of NZ_JACBXB010000281.1, from coordinate 4,959 downwards.
GGAGCTCGGCGCGGACCTGGACGGTGCCCTCGCCCTCGTCTGGACGACGACGCCGTGGACCCTCCCGTCGAACCTCGCCGTGGCGGTGAACCCCGAGGTCGAGTACACGCTGCTGCGCTCCGGCGAGGAGAGGTACGTCATCGCGACCGCCCGGATCGGCGCCTACGCCCGTGAGCTGGGCGAGGAGCCGGAGGTGCTGCGCACCTACACCGGCCGAGAGCTGCTCGGGCTGTCCTACACGCCGCCGTTCGACTTCTTCGTCGGCCGGGAGAACGCGCACCAGGTCCTGGAGGCGGACTACGTCACGGTCGACGACGGCACCGGGCTCGTGCACATCGCCCCCGCCTTCGGTGAGGAGGACAAGCTCGTCACGGACGCGGCCGGCATCGAGGTCGTCGTGCCCGTGGACTCGCGCGGCGAGTTCACCGTCGAGGTGCCGCCGTACACCGGACAGCAGGTGTTCGCGGCCAACCCGAACATCATCCGTGACCTCAAGGCGGGCACCGCCCCGTACGTGCACGGCGTGCTGCTGCGCCACGAGACCTACGACCACCCGTACCCGCACTGCTGGCGCTGCGGCAACCCGCTGATCCAGCGGGCCGTCGACTCGTGGTTCGTGCAGGTCACGGCGTTCAGGGACCGGATGGTCGAGCTCAACCAGGAGATCAACTGGGTGCCCGGCTACATCCGGGACGGCCAGTTCGGGAAGTGGCTGGAGGGCGCCCGGGACTGGAACATCTCCCGCAACCGGTTCTGGGGCAGCCCGATCCCGGTGTGGGTCTCCGACGACCCGCGATACCCCCGCACGGACGTCTACGGCTCGCTCGACGAGCTCGAGCGGGACTTCGGCGTGCGCCCGGACAACCTGCACCGGCCGTTCATCGACGAGCTGACCAGGCCGAACCCGGACGACCCCACGGGCAGGGCGACCATGCGTCGGGTGCCCGAGGTGCTCGACTGCTGGTTCGAGTCCGGCTCGATGCCCTTCGCGCAGGTGCACTACCCGTTCGAGAACGCGGACTGGTTCGAGCACCACTACCCGGGCGACTTCATCGTCGAGTACAACGGCCAGACCCGCGGCTGGTTCTACACGCTGCACGTGCTGGCCACGGCGCTGTTCGACCGGCCGGCGTTCGAGAGCTGCGTGGCGCACGGGATCGTGCTGGGCGACGACGGCGCGAAGATGTCGAAGTCGCTGCGCAACTACCCGGACGTCAACGAGGTCTTCGACCGCGACGGCTCCGACGCCATGCGCTGGTTCCTCATGGCCTCGCCGATCCTCCGCGGCGGGAACCTGGTCGTGACCGAGCAGGGCATCCGCGAGGGGGTCCGGCAGGCGATCCTGCCGCTGTGGAACACCTGGTACTTCCTGTCGCTCTACGCCGGGGCGGCGGGGACCACCGGGACGTGGTCGACGGCGTCGGGGAACGTGCTGGACCGGTACGTGCTGGCCAAGACGGCGGCGCTGGTCGACGGCGTGACCGCGGCGATGGACGCCTACGACATCGCCGGGGCCTGCGAGCAGATCCGCGACCACGCCGAGGTGCTCACGAACTGGTACGTGCGGCGCTCCAGGGACCGCTTCTGGGAGGGCGACCAGGAGGCGATCGACACCCTGCACACCGTGCTGGAGACGACCGCCCGGGTGGCCGCCCCGCTGCTGCCGCTGACCATGGAGCAGCTGTGGCAGGGGCTCACCCGACCCACCCCGCCGACTCCGTCGGCCGTGGACCCCGGGGGGGTCCGGTCGGTGCACCTGACCGACTGGCCCGTGTCCGGCGACCTCCCGCACGACGACGCCCTGGTCGCGGCCATGGACCGGGTGCGTCAGGTGGCGTCGGCGGGGCTGTCGTTGCGGAAGGCCCGCAGGCTGCGGGTCCGGCTGCCGCTGGCCACGCTCACGGTGGCGGCCGCCGACGCGGAGAGCCTCGCGCCGTTCGCCGACATCCTGCGGGACGAGGTGAACGTCAAGGAGGTCGTGCTGACGACGGACGTCGCGACCTACGGCGAGTTCGAGCTGACCGTCAACGCCCGCGCCTGCGGTCCCCGGTTGGGCAAGGAGACCCAGACGGCGATCAAGGCGGTCAAGGCGGGTGACTGGCGGTCGAACCCGGACGGGACCGTGACGGCGGGCGGGATCACCCTGGTCGAGGGCGAGTTCTCGGAGCGCCTGCAGGCCGCGGACCCCCAGTCGACCGGGGCGCTGCCCGGCAACTCCGGGCTGGTCGTGCTGGACACCGAGGTCACGCCCGCGCTCGCCGCGGAGGGCACGGCGCGAGACGTCGTGCGCGCGGTCCAGCAGGCCCGTCGGGAGGCGGGTCTGGACGTCTCGGACCGCATCGCGCTGACCCTCGACGCCCCGGAGCCCGTCCTCGCGGCGGTCAAGGAGCACGAGCGGTTCGTGACGGGTGAGGTCCTGGCCACCTCGGTCGCGTACGCCGAGGTCGCGGACCCCACGGGCACCGGCTCGGTGAGCGACCCGGCAGGCACCTCGGCCGAGGTGCGGGTGCAGGTCACCAAGGCGTCCTGACCGGCGAACGACTGACCGGCGAACGGCACTCTCGCTCATACCTACTGAGCGAGAGTGCCGTTCGCTCCGTCGTGGGGTGGGGTTCCTGCGTGGGGAGTGCGGCGGAGCGCTGGGCGGAACTGCAGTCCGGACGGGGGGTGCCGCCCGAGATCCTGGCGCAGGCCCCGGTGAGTCCGTGGACGCACGATCCTGCGGACTTCGTGGCACCCGCGGTCCCCGCCGACACCCCCTCCCGCGAGGCCGGGCTCGCGCTGGTCGGCCCCTCCGGCACCGTGCTCGACGTCGGCTGTGGGGGCGGGGACGCCGCGTTCGCCCTGGTCGGGCCCCTGGTCCACGCGACCGGGGTGGACCGGCAGCAGGACATGCTGGACCTGTTCGAGGCCGGGGCGGACGTCCGCAGGGTGCCCGCCCGGACCGTCCTCGGGCCGTGGCCGGAGGCCGTGGGCGAGGCCGGCACCGCGGACGTCGTGGTCTCGCACCACGTGCTGCACAACGTCGTCGACCTCCCGCCGTTCCTCGCGGCGCTGACGGAGGCGGCGGGCCGGGGCGTCGTCGTCGAGATGCTGTCGGAGCACCCGATGGCCTGGCTGGACCCGCTCTGGGTCCGCTTCCACGACCTGCTCCGCCCCGATCCGGCCACGGTGGACGACGCCGTGGCCGTGCTGCGCGAGCAGGGAATCGACCCCGAGGTGACCCGCTGGGCGCGCGACCGCAGGCCACCGCACGACCCGACGTGGGTCGCCCGCAGGCTCTGCCTGCCCACCGACCGGGTGCCGGAGGTGGCCGCGGCCCTGGCCGACCTCCCACCCCGCACGACGGAGGCGGCCACCCTCACCTGGCACTCCTGACCCTGTGAGCGACTATCGCCACTCACAGGGGGCGGATCACGACCTCGCCGCCGCTGGTGCTCGCGTGCAGGACGGACGGGGCGGTCGGGTCCTCGGCCACGGTGATGCGCTCCCCGCCGAACCGGCCGTGGTCGGCGTCGATCCGGTAGGGGCCCGTGCCCGGTACCGCGAGCGAGAGATCGCCCTGGTCGGAGGCGGTGACGGAGACCGAGCGGGGAACCGCTGCCAGCGCGACGTCGACGTCGCCCGAGCGCGTCGCGACGGTCAGCGACTCGCTTTGCAGACCCGCCCCCGTGACGTCGCCGTACACGCTGCGCACCGCGACGGTCCCGCTCAGCCCGGCGAGCGCGACGTCCGACACCGCGTCCACGGTCACCGGCCCCGCGAGGTCCTGCACCCGGACCCGTCCCGAGCCGCTGTCCACGGCCACCCCCACCGAGGCGGGCACCGCGACGGTCCAGCGCGTCTCGCAGCGGGCGGCCACGAAGCCGTCGACACACCGCGACGCCAGCCGCACCCCGGTCGCGCCGGACTCCGCGTCGATCACCGGTTCCCGCATCCCGAACCACGACTCGGCGCGGGCGTGCACGAGCCCGTCCGCGCTCGGCACGAGCGTCACGTCCCCCTGGTCCACGACCAGCTCGAGACGCGGGACCTGCGGCTCGAGCGTCTCCTCCCGCACGGCACTGCCGCGGAAGGTCTCCGAGACCAGCTGCGTGGCCCCCACGACCACCACCGCGAGCACGAACACCACCGACACCCCGACGACCGCGCGTGTCCTCACGACCCCTCCAGGTAGTGCAGCACCGCGAGCACGCGGCGGTGGTCGGTCGCCCCGGTCGGCAGCGCGAGCTTGGCGAAGATGCCGGTGACGTGCTTCTCGACGGCCCCCTCGCCGACGACCATGGCCTCCGCGATCCCGGCGTTGGACCGCCCCTCCGCCATCAGCGCCAGCACCTCGCGCTCCCGCGGGGTGAGCCCGGGATCGGGCCGCCTCGACCGGGCGAACAGCTGCGAGACGACCTCGGGGTCCAACGCCGTGCCGCCGCCCGCGACCCGGCGCAGCGCCTCGACGAAGCTGTCGACGTCCGCCACCCGGTCCTTGAGCAGGTACCCGAGGCCGCGGGTGCGCCCGGCGAGCAGGTCGGTGGCGTACCGCTCCTCGACGTACTGGGACAGCACGAGCACCGCCACCGCGGGCCACCGCTCCCGGATGACGAGCGCGGCGCGCAGGCCCTCGTCGGTGTGCGTCGGGGGCATCCGGACGTCCGCGACGACGACGTCCGGGGGCGCCGCGCCGACCGAGCGGAGCAGCTGCTCGGCGTCGGGCACCGAGGCCGTGACCTCGAACCCGGCGTCGGCGAGCAGGTGCTCCAGGCCGGAGCGCAGCAGCACCGAGTCCTCGGCGATCATCACCGTGGTCACGAGCGGAGCTCCACGGTCAGCACGGTCGGCCCGCCCGCCGGTGAGTCGACGCCGAGCTGGCCGTCCACCCCGGACACCCGGTCCGCCAGCCCGCGCAGGCCGCTGCCGACCATGAGCAGCGAGATGGCCGTGGTCAGGACCATCGCCGCCGTCATC
>NZ_JACBXB010000280.1 GCF_013870575.1 Pseudonocardia pini | reverse complement strand
GGTCGGCGGCCACGGCGACCAGCCCACCCCGCTCGTGCACGGCCTCGACCAGCGCCGACGGATCCACGACCCGCCCCGACGCCCCGGGGTAGGACAGCAGCGCCCCGAACAGCTCCCCCTCGGGCAGCCCCTCGGACAGGTCCGCGACCACCAGCTCGATCCCCAGCGGCTCGGCGCGGGTGCGCAGGACGTCGATCGTCTGCGGCAGCGTGTCGGCGTCGACGACGAAGCGGGCGGACCTCGCCCGGCCCGCCCGACGCAGCAGGGTCATGGCCTCGGCGGCCGCGGTGGCCTCGTCGAGCAGGGAGGCCCCGGCCACGGGCAGCCCGGTGAGGTCGGCGACCATCGTCTGGAACGCGAGCAGCGCCTCGAGCCTGCCCTGGCTGATCTCCGGCTGGTAGGGCGTGTAGGCCGTGTACCAGGCGGGGTTCTCCAGGACGTGCCTGCGGATCACCGGCGGTGTGACGGTCCCCGAGTACCCGAGCCCGATCATCGGCACGGTCACGGTGTTGCGCTCCGCGAGCAGGCGCAGCTCGGCCAGCATCTCGGACTCCGCGGCCGGGGCGGGGATCGTGGTCGGCACCGGCTCGGTGTCGCGGATGCTCGGCGGTAGCGCCCGCACCGCCAGTTCCTCGAGGGACCCGACGCCGATCGCGTCGAGCATCCGGTCCAGCTCCGCGGGCCGCGGCCCGACGTGCCGGTCGGCGAACGGCGGGTCGGCGAGCTCGGCGAGGGTGGGTCGGTCGGTCACGGGGCCTCCGAGGACGACAGGGCGGGCAGGACGGCGGTGCTGCCCTCCCCCTCTGTCACCGCCCGAAATGGGCACCTGAGAGATTCACCCGGCGAACCAGGGCTTTCCCCGTCGGCGGACTCGCACCCCAGGGGCGCTCGTCGCTTTCCAGAGGCGTCTCCCCCGCGCGGTCTCGGGTGCCTGAGAGGTTCCGGGGAGGATTTGCTCCTTCGGCGCCCGGCCTCACGTGCGACCGGGTCTCTCCCGCGTGGGATCGGCGACTACGGGGACCAGCGTAGCGCCGGACCCGTAGTTCCACCGAGGACCGCGCCGCGGATCACGCCCACACTTCGGTCATGAGCAGCGACGATCGTGCGACCTCCTCCCCCACCACGGCCGCGTTCCACCTCCAGGCGGTGCTGTCCTTCGGCATCGCCCTCGCCGCCGTCGTCGTCGGGGTGGTCTACCTGCCCGCCGACCCCTGGGTGCGCGCCTTCCTGGCGGTGGCCGTCCTCTACGTGACGACGAGCGCCTTCACCCTCGCCAAGACCGTCCGCGACAAGCAGGAGCGCAACACGGTGCTGAGCCGCGTCGACCAGGCCAGGCTGGAGCGCCTGCTGGCCGACCACGACCCCTTCCGCCCCGCCGCATAGCAGCGCCGAGATGAACGTCAGTGCTCTTCGATCATGCTCGGAACAGCACTGACGTTCATCTCGGCAGGGACTTTCGCCGTTCCGGCCCGCCGGACCACCCCGTCGGGTCACCATGCGGCACATGGCCGATCTCTCCGTCTGGGTGCCTGCGCTGCCACCGGGGTGGCCGCACGTGTTCCGTGGGTCGTGGGCGAGGCGGGCCGGGCTCGTCACCACCGCGCAGCTCCGGGGTCCGCGGTTCACCCAGGTCTATCCGGACGTCTACGTCCCCGGCGGTTCCGTCCTCGACCTCCGGCTCCGCTCGCGGGCGGCGTTCCTGCTGATGCAGACCCGCGGGGCGCTGTCGGGCTACTCGGCCGCCGTTCTCCACGGCGCCGACTGTCTTCCCGGCGAGGTCCCCCCGGAGATCACCGTCCCCGGAGGTGGGTTCCGGGTCCCACCCGGGCTCCGGCTGCACCGCGAGCGCCTGTGGCCGAACGAGATCACCGAGGTCGACGGGCTGGTCGTCACCACCCCGGAGCGCACGGCCTTCGACCTCGCCCGCTGGGCGCCGAGCCGGAACGAGGCCGTCGCCTGTGTGGACGCGCTCGCGAACACTGGTCGCTTCGCCCCCGACGAGGTGCTCCGCCTCAACGCACTCCATCCCTCGATGCGCGGCTGTGCCCGGATCCCCGAACTCGTCGAGCTCGCGGACCGACGGGCGGGCTCGCGCCCCGAGACCCTGCTGAGGGTGCTGCTCGTGGACTCCGGTCTCCCCCGCCCCGAGGTGCAGTGGGTGGTGCAGGACCCGGTCGCGAAGGAGGCGGTGTGGCTCGACCTCGCCTATCCCGAGCAGCGGCTCGGGATCGAGTACGAGGGCGCTCCCCACGTGGAGCCCGACCGTGTGCTCCGGGACATCGCGCGCACGACAGCACTGGTCGACCGGGGCTGGCGCATCCTCCGCGTCACGAAGAACGACCTCTTCCGACGCCCCGAGTACATCGTGACGATCGTCGGCCGCGCCCTCCGCGGAGAAGCGCCGAGATGAACGTCAGTGCTGTTCGATCATGCTCGGAACAGCACCCTGGTTCATCTCGGCCGGGGTCAGGCGGGCCGGGGTCAGGAGGGCCTGGGTCAGGCGGGCCGGGGTCAGGAGATGGCGCGGCGGGCTCGACGGCGGGAGAGCTCGTCCTCGGGGGTCTCGTCGACGCTCCCGCCGTCGGCCCGCTCCACCGGGAAGTCCTTGATCGAGCCGCTGATCTCCCGCATGGCGCCGGAGACGGCGATGCCGAAGACGCCCTGGCCGCCCTGCAGCAGGTCGACGACCTCCTCGGGGCTCGTGCACTCGTAGACGGTGGTGCCGTCGGAGAACAGGGTGATCTGGGCGAGGTCTCTTATCCCCCGCCTGCGCAGGTGCTCGACGGCGACCCGGATGTTCTGCAGCGACACCCCGGCGTCGAGCAGGCGCTTGACGACCTTGAGGACCAGCACGTCCTTGAACGAGTACAGCCGCTGCGACCCGGAGCCCGCGGCTCCACGGATCGAGGGCACGACCAGGCCGGTGCGCGCCCAGTAGTCCAGCTGGCGGTAGGTGATCCCCACGACCTGGCACGCGGTGGGCCCACGGAACCCGACGAGCTGGTCGGGCAGGCCGTCGAGACCCTCACCGACCAGGGGGTCGGGGAAGAGCTCGCCCTGCTCGGGCCCGTCAGACGGCGACCCGTCCACGGCACTCCTTCCCGCCGATCGGTGCCACTCAGGCCCGACGACCCCTTCAGCCACTGACAGAGCTGACGGTAAGCGGACCGACGCTCCCGGTCAACGCGCCACGCCGCCGTACGGCAGGCCCACCCGGGCGTGTCGGCGACCGGGCCGCAACCGGGCCCGAGATCACGCCCCGATCAGCCTGGCTGAGCGCCCCGGAAGTCCTCCGGCGAGACGGAGTCGAGGAACTCGCGGAACTTCTCCACCTCGTCCTCCTGCTCGTCCGGGATGACGAGCCCGGCCTCGGCGAGCACGCTCTCGTCCGCGTGGATCGGCACCCCGATCCGCAGCGCGAGCGCCACCGAGTCGCTCGGCCGGGCGGACACCGTGATCCCACCGTCGAAGACGAGCTCCGCGTAGAAGGTGCCCTCCTGCAGGTCGGTGATGCGCACCTGCTCCAGCCGCCGCCCGAGCGCGCCGATCACGTCCTTCAACAGGTCGTGGGTCAACGGGCGGGCGGGCTTGACGCCCTGCTGCTCGAGAGCGATGGCGGTCGCCTCCACCGAGCCGATCCAGATCGGCAGGTAGCGATCGCCCTGCGTCTCGCGCAACAGGAGGATCGGCTGGTTGGCGGGCAGTTCGACCCTGACTCCCACGACACGCATCTCGCTCATGCGCCCGCCTCCTCACCCTGGGGTCCGACAACCTCGACGCTACACGCGCGGCCCGTGGATCGCGCGCCTCCGGACGGGCGTCGGCGGGGGTTTTCCCCGCCGGAAACGCCCCGGGAACCGGTCAGCCCCCTGCGCCGGGCTCGGTGGGCCCGGTGAGGAAGACCAGCCGGAACTTGCCGATCTGCACCTCGTCACCGTTGGCGAGCACCGCGGTGTCCACCGGCTCGCGGTTGACGTAGGTCCCGTTGAGGCTCCCCACGTCCACCACCACGAACTCGCCCGAGTCGCGCCGGAACTCCGCGTGCCGCCGGGAGACGGTGACGTCGTCGAGGAAGATGTCGCTGTCCGGGTGCCTGCCCGCGCTGGTGGTCGGCCTGTCCAGCAGGAACCGCGAGCCCGCGTTCGGCCCCCGGCGCACGACCAGCAACGCGGAGCCGGGGGGCAGCGCGTCCATCCCCGAGACGCCCGAGACCGGCTGTTCCGGGGCCGCTGGCTCGACGTCGGCCAGGAAGTCCGCCCGGAAGACCGACGTGGTCTCCGGGGAACGCTCCGGCGGGACGCCGGGCCCGTCGTTCGTGGTCACCTCGGGGTCTCCTCCTGCCTGTTGCCCCGACGCCCGTGGGGCGCGGCGGGGACGTGCTGTCTGCTCGCGACGGCCGTCGGCGAACCTATCGTGTCGCGGCCGTGCGTGCGGGCCGGGACGGGCGTCAGGCGCCCGCGACCAGCTCGCGGTAGGCGGCGGCGTCGAGCAGGGCGGACACCGGGTCCGCACCGCCCTCGGCGGGCTCGATCTCCAGGAGCCAGCCCTCTCCGTAGGCCGCCGCGTTGATCAGTTCGGGACTGCCCTCCAGCGCCGCGTTCACCTCGACGACCGTGCCCGCGATCGGGGCGTAGATGTCCGAGACGGACTTGGTCGACTCGACCTCACCGAGGGCGTCCCCCGCCGCGAACGAGTCCCCCACCGCCGGGAGCTGTACGAACACCACGTCGCCGAGCTGGGACTGCGCGTGGTCGGTGATGCCGACCCGGACCCGGCCCGAGTCCAGCGGCCGGACCCACTCGTGGGCCTCGGTGTAGCGCAGGTCGTCTGGGGTGGCGGTCTGCTCGGCACTCACGACGCGCAGCCTAGACCTCACCCGGGTCCGCGCCCGCGTGGGAGGTCCCCCGCACGGGGCCCGCGCGCAGGGCCAGCCCGAACTGCGTCAGGTAGAGCAGCCCGGACCACAGGTAGAGGGCCACGCCCCACGCCGCGAAGGCGTAGCCGACCGGCCGCGCGAGGTCCCCCCAGAAGCCCTCCTGGGTGCCCAGCAGCAGGATCGGGAAGGCGTAGAGCAGCAGGAAGGTGGCGGCCTTGCCCAGGTAGACGACGGGGAACGGGCCGTAGCCCAGCCGGCGCAGCACGGCCACGCAGACGCCGAGGACGAGGTCTCGCGCCACGAGCGTGACGACCACCCACCACGGCACGATGCCCCGGACCCCCAGGGCGACCAGCGCGGCGAGGATGTAGAGCCGGTCCACCGCGGGATCGAGCAGTGCGCCCAGCCGCGAGTACTGGTCCAGCAGCCGGGCGAGCTTGCCGTCCGCCCAGTCCGTGAAGCCGCCGACCGCCAGCACGAGGATCGCCCAGCCGTCCGCCTCCGGGCCGAGCAGCAGCCACAGGAACAGCGGCACGCCCAGCAGCCGCAGCGCGCTGAGCAGGTTGGGGACGGTCAGCACCCGTTCCCCCCGCAGTACGCCGGTCACGACGGGCAGGTTAGCGGGTCACGACGCCGCCTCCGCGGGAGCGATCACGCCCGCGGGTGGAGATCGCGCCGCCACCGGGCGACGATGGCGGGATGGACGCCACCACGCTCAAGGACGCGCAGGCCCCGCTCAAGAAGCAGTACGCCGAGGACGCCGCCTCGGCCGTCGTCACCATGCGGGCGGACGGCGAGCTCGACGGGACCGGCGTCGCCTGCAAGGTCCGCACCGCCACGGCGCTCGTGGAGGCGGGCCTGCACCCGGCCTCGGGTGGCGACGGGACGCAGCTGTGCTCGGGCGAGATGCTCCTGGAGGCCCTGGTGGCGTGCGCGGGCGTCACCCTGCGGGCCGTCGCGACCTCGCTCGGGATCGACGTGACCGGCACCGTGCGGGCCGAGGGCGACCTGGACTTCCGCGGCACCCTCGGCGTGGACAGGACCGCGCCCGTGGGCTTCCGCGACATCCGGCTCGGCTTCGACCTCCGGACCTCCGCCGACGCCGAGGAGGTCGCCCTCCTGACCAGGCTCACCGAGCGCTACTGCGTCGTGCTGCAGACCATCAAGGGGAACCCCGGGATCGAGGTGTCGGTAGCGTCGGTCCATGCCGACTGAATCGGATACCGCACCGGAGACCGGCGCCGCGCTGCTGCTGGGCACCCTGGCCGACGCGGGCGTGGACACCTGCTTCGCCAACCCCGGGACCTCCGAGATGCACCTGGTCGCGGCGCTGGACGGCGAGCCGCGGATGCGTGCTGTCCTGACCCTCTTCGAGGGCGTCGCGACGGGCGCCGCGGACGGGTACGCGCGGATGGCGGAGCGTCCCGCCGCCACCCTGCTGCACCTCGGACCCGGGCTGGCGGACGGGCTGGCCAACCTGCACAACGCGCGTCGGGCGGGCTCGCCGGTGGTCAACGTCGTCGGCGACCACTCGTTGCCGCACAAGCCCCTCGACGCCCCTCTCGAGTCCGATCTGGACGCCATCGCGGGTGCCGTCTCCGGCTGGGTCCGCCGTTCCGCGAGCACGGCGGAGCTGGGTGCCGACACGGCCGCCGCGGTCGCCGCCGCGTGCGGACCGCC